>BEII01000116.1 GCA_002898935.1 bacterium HR32 | reverse complement strand
TGGGGGAGGCGGCTCCGCGAGGCGGCTCGCCGAGCAGCTCCCCAAAGCACCCCGCAGTGGGAAGGTCGAGGAGTGGCAGATGCTGACCCTGGAACGTCTGCGCCCGCCCAAGGAAGGCCACCGGATCGAGGTCCAGGAAGACCGCGTACTCGTCCCCGACGACCCCATCATCCCCTTCATCGAGGGAGACGGCACCGGCCCGGACATCTGGAAGGCCACCCAGCGCATCCTGGACGCCGCGGTGCAGGCCGTCTACGGCGGGCGGCGCCGGATCGTGTGGTTTGAGGTCTACGCGGGAGAAAGGGCCAACCGGGAGTTCGGGGGCTGGCTGCCCCCAGACACCCTCCGGGCCTTCGAGTACTACCGGGTGGGGATCAAGGGACCGCTGACCACGCCTGTGGGCGGCGGGTTCCGCTCCCTCAACGTCGCCCTGCGCCAGCTGCTGGACCTGTACGCCTGCATCCGGCCCGTCCGGTGGTTTGAGGGGGTGCCCTCGCCGGTCCGGCACCCCGAGAAGGTGGACGTGGTGGTCTTCCGGGAGAACACGGAGGACATCTACCGCGGCATCGAGTGGCCCGCGGGATCCCCGGAGGCCAAGCGCGTGATCGAGTGGCTGCGCGCGGAGTTCGGGGTGGAAGTGCGGCCCGACTCCGGCATCGGCGTCAAGCCCATGAGCGAGTTCGGCACCAAGCGGCTGGTCCGCAAGGCCATCCGCTACGCGCTGGACCGCAGGCGCCGGAACGTCACCCTGGTCCACAAGGGGAACATCATGAAGTACACCGAGGGCGCCTTCCGGGAGTGGGGCTACCAGGTGGCCCGGGAGGAGTTCGGGGACGTCACCGTGACGTGGGAGGAGGTTCAGGAGAAGCACGGTGGCCGCGTCCCGCCGGGCAAGCTGCTGGTACAGGACTACATCGCGGACGTCACCTTCCAGCACGTGCTGACCCGGCCCCAGGACATCGACGTCATCGCCACCGGGAACCTTAACGGCGACTATCTGTCGGACGCCCTGGCCGCCCAGGTGGGAGGGATCGGCATGGCGCCGGGCGCCAACGTGGGCGACTTCCACGCGGTGTTCGAGGCCACGCACGGCACCGCTCCCAAGTACGCCAACCTGGACAAGGTGAACCCCACCTCCCTGACCCTGTCCGGGGTCATGATGCTGGAGTACCTGGGCTGGGAGGAGGCGGCGCAGCGGGTGGTGCGCGGGCTGGAAGCGTGCTTCCGGGAGCGGATCGTGACCTACGACCTGGCGCGGCTGATGGACGGAGCCCGGGAGGTGCGCACCAGCGAGTTCGCCACCGCCGTGATCGAGCGGATGGGTTGAGGAGGCCGCGGATGCCGTCCCGTGCGAAGATCACCATCGTGGGCGCGGGGACCGTGGGCACCGCGGCCGCGCACTGGATCGCGTCCCGGGAGCTGGGGGACGTGGTCCTCACCGACATCGTGGAGGGCCTGCCCCAGGGCAAGGCCTTGGACCTGCAGCAGGCGGGGCCCGTGGCGGGCTTCGACGTCCGCGTGTGGGGCACCAACGACTACGCGGAGACTGCAGGCTCGGACCTGGTGATCATCACCGCGGGCGTGCCCCGCAAGCCGGGCATGACCCGGGAGGAGCTGGTGGGGACCAACGCGGGGATCGTGCGGAGCGTGATGGAGCAGGTGGTCCCGCGGTCGCCCCAAGCCGTATTCGTGGTCGTCACCAACCCCTTGGACGCCATGACCTACCTCGCCTACCGCACCTCCGGCCTGCCGCGGGAGCGGGTGTTCGGCCTGAGCGGCGCGCTGGACAGCACCCGGTTCCGGACCTTCCTGGCCCTGGAGCTGGGGGTGTCGCTGCGGGACGTGCAGGCCATGGTGATCGGCGCCCACACGGACAAGGACATGGTGCCGCTGGCGTCTTTGGCCAACGTGCGCGGAGTGCCCGTCCGGCGCCTGCTGTCCGCGGAACGGCTGGAGGCGGTGGTGGCCCGCACCCGCCGCGCGGGCGCGGAGATCACCGAACTCATGAAGGCCAGCGCCTTCACAGCTCCCGGGGCGGCGCTGTGCGCCATGGCGGAAGCCATCCTCCGCGACCAGCACCACGTGGTCCCCTGCTGCGTCTACCTGGACGGGGAGTACGGGGAGCGGGACGTGTGCATCGGCGTGCCCGTGGTGCTGGGCGCCCGCGGGGTGGAGCGGATCGTGGAGGTGCCGCTTGCGGAGGACGAGGAACGGGCCTTCCGCGCCTCCGTGGTCGCGGTCCGCGAGCTCCTGACCGCGCTTCCGAGGTAGCGGGCATGCGGCTGCACGAGTACCAGGCGAAGGACGTGTTCGCGGCGTACGGCATCCCGGTCCAGCGGGGGGTGGTGGTGGACCAGCCCGAGGCGGTCCGGGCCCTGTCCCTGCGCTACCCTGTGGTGCTGAAGGCGCAGGTCCTGGTGGGCGGCCGCGGCAAGGCGGGTGGGGTGCAGCTCGCGGACACGCCGGAGGAGGCGGAGGCCAAGGCCGCGCGCATCCTCGGCATGGAGATCCGCGGGGAGCGGGTGCGCCGGCTGCTGGTGGCCGAGGCGGCGCGCATCGAGCGGGAGTACTACTTGGCCTTTGCGGTAGACCGCAGCGCCCGAGCGCTGGCCCTGGTCGCGTCCGCGGAGGGAGGGGTGGACATCGAGGAGGTGGCGCGGCGTTCCCCCGAACGCATCGCGAAACTCACGGTCGACCCGGCCTTCGGCTTTCACCCGTTCCAGGCCCGGGCCGTGGGCCGGCGGCTGGGACTGGGGGGAGGGTTGTTGACCACCTTCGCGGACGTCGCCACCGGCCTGTACCGGCTCACGCGGGAGCAGGACGCGGAGCTGGCGGAGATCAACCCACTGGCCCTGTGCGACGGCGCCTGGCTCGCGGTGGACGCCAAGTTGGTGCTGGACGACAACGCGCGGTTCCGCCACCCGGACCGCCCCGAGGACGAGGAGACCACGGAGCTGGAGCGGCTGGCGCGGGAGCACGACCTGTCGTACGTGGAGCTGGACGGCGACATCGCCATCATCGGGAACGGCGCGGGGCTCGTCATGGCCACCCTGGACATGGTGGCCCACTTCGGCGGCCGGCCCGCCAACTTCCTGGACGTGGGGGGAGGGGCCTCCACGGACGCCATGCGGCGCGCCGTGGAGATCGTGTTGCGCAAACCGGGCGTGCGGGCCCTGTTCGTCAACATCTTCGGGGGCATCACCCGCTGCGACGACGTGGCGCGGGCCCTGGCGGCCGCCCCGCCGCCCGTGCCCACCAGCATCCGGCTCACGGGGACCAACGAGGAGGAAGGGCGGCGGATCCTGGAGGCCGCGGGGATCTCTGCCTTCACCGACCCCGAGGAGGCGGCCCGGCACGCGGTGGCCCTGGCCCGGGGCGGGTATGAGGAGCGCCGTGGACTGCGTGTTCTGCAAGATCCGGGACGGACTCCTGCCCGCCACCAAACTGTACGAGGACGACCGCGTGATGGCCATCCTCGACATCCACCCGCTCAACGAAGGCCACACCCTGGTGATCCCCAAGGCACACGCTCCCACGTTGTTGGACGCCGACCCGGAGGACTTGGCCGCCGCCGCCCGAGCTGCCCAGACGGTGGCGCGGGCCTTGTGGCGCGCCCTGCAGCCGCAGGGCCTGAACCTGCTGCAGGCGAACGGCCCGGCGGCGTTCCAGTCCGTCCCGCACCTCCACCTGCACCTGATCCCGCGGTGGGAAGGCGACGGGAAGGGGTTCGACTGGAAGCTGGTGCCTCTAGATCCCGCCCGGCTGCGGGAGGTCGGGGACCGCATCCGAGCACACATGGAGTAGCGGAGGGACCATGGCCGTCTTGGTGGGAGAACACACGCGGGTCCTGGTGCAGGGGATCACCGGCTACCAGGGGGAGTTCCACACCGCCCGCATGCTGGAGTTCGGCACCCGGGTGGTGGCCGGCGTGACCCCCGGCAAGGGTGGGACGCAGGTCCACGGGGTCCCGGTGTTCGACACCGTGGAGGAAGCCGTGGAGAACACCGGGGCGAATGCCTCGTGCGTGTTCGTGCCCGCGCGGTTCGCCAAGGACGCGGCCCTGGAGGCCATCGCCGCGGGCCTGGACCCGGTGGTGGTGATCACCGAACACGTCCCGGTGCACGACGCCATCACGGTGGTGGACTTCGCCCGCCGGCGCGGGGTCCACGTGGTCGGGCCGAACTGTCCGGGGGTGACCGCGCCCGGACGGTGCAAGATCGGCATCATGCCCTCCCACCTGTTCCGGCCCGGGCCGGTGGGCTTGGTGTCGCGGTCCGGGACGCTGACGTACGAGATCGTGGCAGGCCTCTCGGCAGCCGGGCTCGGGCAGTCCACCGCGGTGGGGATGGGGGGCGACCCTGTGGTGGGCACGACCTTCGTGGAGCTGCTGGAGCTGTTCGAGACGGACCCGGAGACCGAGGTTATCGTGTTGGTGGGCGAGATCGGCGGCTCTGCGGAGGAGGAAGCGGCCCGCTTCATCCAGGAGCGGGTTCGCAAGCCCGTGGTGGCCTACGTGGCCGGCCGCACCGCCCCGCCGGGAAAGCGCATGGGTCACGCGGGCGCAGTGATCTCCGGAACCGAGGGCACGGCACAGGCCAAGGTGGAGGCCCTGGAACGCGCCGGGGTGGCGGTGGCGGAGCTGCCCACCCGGGTGCCGGAGCTCGTGCGGCGGGCTCTCGGCGCCCGCCGGCTCCGGACGTAGCGCACCCGCAGGGAGGTTGCGGTGGGACTCTTGGTCCGGTTCTTGCTGAACGCGGTGGCCCTGTGGGTCGCGACCGCCATCTACCCGGGGGCGGTGCGCATCCAGAACACCGAAACGCTGCTGCTGGCCGCGGTGGTCCTGGGGCTGGTGAACGCCTTCCTGCGGCCTGTGGTCTTGATCCTCACCCTGCCGCTGAACGTGCTGACGCTGGGGCTGTTCACCCTCGTGGTGAACACCCTCATGCTGTACGTGGTGGTCTGGCTCCTTCACATCCCGCACGGGGGCTTCCTGAGCCTGTTCGTGTTGTCCCTGCTGGTCACGGTGGTGAGCGTCCTGGTGGGCCGCCTGGTGGCGGCGTAGCTGGACCGGGCCGCGTGCTCAGGCTACCCTGAGCGTGCGGGAGGGAGGCCGCTTGTCCGCCAGCCGCACGGTGGAGCAGGCCGCAGGGACGCAGGGCCAGGCCGGATCGCGGCCCGTGGAGTTCGTCGTGGTCACCGGCCTGTCCGGCGCAGGCAAGTCCCACGCGGCCCACGCCCTGGAGGATCTCGGGTTCTTCTGCGTGGACAACCTGCCGCCGGCCCTCATCCCGCGGTTCGCGGAGCTGGTCCTGCACGCGGGCGGGCGGGTGAGCCGCGCGGCGGTGGTGGTGGACATCCGGAGCGGGGAGTTCTTCGACGCCCTGAGCGACGCGTTGCAGCACCTGGACGCGCTCGGCCTCCCCCACCGAATCCTGTTCCTCGACGCGTCGGACGAGGTGTTGGTGCGGAGGTTCCACGAGACCCGGCGCAAGCACCCCCTGGCGGCCTCGGGCTCAGTCCTGGAGGGGATCCGGGCGGAGCGGGAGCGGTTGCGCCCGGTGCGGGAGCGGGCCCACCGCATCCTGGACACCAGCGAGATGCGGCCCGCGGATCTGCGGGCCGAGCTGCAGAACGCCTTCGGGCCGCGGGCTGGCCAGGGCGTGGGCTGTGCGGTCACCGTGGTCTCCTTTGGCTACAAGCACGGGTTGCCCCTGGACGCCGACCTGGTGTTCGACACGCGCTTTTTGCCCAACCCCCACTACGTGGAGGAGCTGCAGGCCCGGTCCGGGCTGGATCCCGAGGTGCGCCAGTACGTGCTCGCCTCCGAGCGCGCACGGCACTTCTCGGAGCGGCTGCTGGAGATGGTCCTGTTCCTGCTCCCGGAGCTGGAGCGGGAGGGCCGGACGGACGTGACGGTCGCCGTGGGCTGCACGGGAGGGCGGCACCGATCCGTGGCCGTGGCGGAGGAGTTGGTGCGGGCGCTCCGGGAGCGGGGCTACCAGGCCCGGGCGCGGCACCGGGACATCCACCGGGAGTGAGGGATGCGCGGCCTGGCCAGCCGTCTATTGGAGACCCTGCGGCGCCGCGTGCGGCAGTTCGCGAAGTGGCTGGTGC
>BEII01000115.1 GCA_002898935.1 bacterium HR32 | reverse complement strand
ACTGGAAGTCCTGCGCCCGCCACCCCGGTGCGTTCAACAGGGCGATGTACATGGTGGGAACCCCGTGGAAGACCGTAGGCCGGTGGCGGCGCAGGGCCTGCAGGACCATCCCGACGTCGAACCGCGGGACCAGGACCATGGTGGCGCCCAGCCACAAGGAAAAGTTCATCACCGCGGTCATGCCGTAGCTGTGGAAGAAGGGGAGCACCGCCAGGGTGGTCTCTTCTCCGGGGCGCAGCTGCGGGTCCCACGACACCGTCTGCAGCAGGTTGGACACCAGGTTCCGGTGCGTGAGCACCGCCGCCTTCGGCACCCCCGTGGTCCCGCCGGTGTACAGGTACACCGC
Source organism: bacterium HR32 (assembly GCA_002898935.1). Classification (GTDB taxonomy): domain Bacteria; phylum Sysuimicrobiota; class Sysuimicrobiia; order Sysuimicrobiales; family Sysuimicrobiaceae; genus Tepidifontimicrobium. The sequence continues at coordinate 5,857 of BEII01000115.1, read as the reverse complement.
GGGTTCGTCGGGGCTCACCTCTACCGACGGCGGCGAGGCGGGCCGGAGCAACTCCGAGAACGTGTGGACCCCGGGTCCGGGCCGGACGTCCACCCACTGCCCTTCCCGCCGGGCCCGCAGGGGGTACAGGAGGCGGAACAGGGACGGCATGAACTCGTGGATCCCCGTGAACACGACGGACCGGACTCCCACGGCCCGCGCGGCCGCGGCCACCCGCGGGTACAGAAGGCTCAGGGTGACCGCCACCTCCGCGCCGCTGTCCTGGAGCTGGTGAGTGATCTCCCGCTCGGTGTACAGCGGGTTGTGCGGCACCACCACCCCACCTGCGCGCAGCACCCCGTAGTAGGCGACCACGAACTGCGGGCAGTTGGGGAGGTGCAGGGAGACGGCCGTGCCTTTGCGCACGCCCAGACGCTGCAGCCCGGCGGCGAACCGGTCCGCCATACGGTCCAGCTCCGGGAAGGAAATGCGCCGGCCGAAGAACACCACCCCACCGCGGTCGGGGTAGGTGCGGGCCGCGCGCCGCAGCACCTCGCCCAGGGGCATCGAAGGGTACTCCAGGTGGGGCGGCACTCCAGGGTCGTAGTGCCGAAGCCAGGGCCGCTCCGCCGCCATCTCGCACCCCCCGGGGCTACGCCGGGTAGCCTCCAGCCCGCACCACCGCGTCCGCGACCGCGCGCTGCAGCTGCACCAGGTTCGGCGGGGTGTAACGCAGGATCCGCCGCAGGCCCGCCAGCTCGGTCCGCAGGGCGTCGCCCTCGTCGCTCGCGGCCAGGACCTGTCGGGCGGTCACCTCCACCCGCGGCAGGGCCTCGTACACGTACGCACGGGCCAGCGCCGCCAGGGTCTCCGCCTTCGGGTCCCCCCGGCGGGTGGCCTTCTGTGCGCGCAGGACCGCACTTTCCACCGCGAAGGCCTCGGCCACCAGGTCCGCGATCCAACCCAGGATCTCCTGAAGCCCCTCCAGGCGGTCGAGGTGTCTTTGCACCGCCACCCCGGCGGCCAGCAGCGCCGCCTTCTTGGCCGACTCGGCCAGGCGTCCCTCCTCCCCGAGCGGCCCGTCGTGCGCCTCGCCGTCGGAGGGCGGGCTGGTGAGCTCGCCCACCACCGCCTGCACCGCGGGCAGCAGGGCCAGCCGGCCCGAAAGGGCCCGCTTGGTCAGCATGTCCACCACCAGCAGGCGGTTGATCTCGTTGGTGCCCTCCCAGATCCGGTTGATCCGGGCGTCCCGGTAGGCGCGGGCCGCTGGGTATTCCTCGATGTACCCGTAGCCACCGTAGACCTGGACCACCTCGTCCACCACGAAGTCCAGCACTTCCGTGGAGAACACCTTGTTGAGGGAGGACTCCACCGCGTACTCCTCGAGGGCGCGCAGCACCTCCCCGCCCTCCCGGGCGGCGCCCACCGCAGCCTCCACCAGCCCACCCGTTCGGTAGACCATGCTCTCCACCGCGTACAGCCCTGCGGCCATGCGGGCCAGCTTCTGCCGGATGAGCCCGAACTCCACGATGGGCCGGCCGAACTGCCGCCGCTCCGCGGCGTAGGCCACCGCCTGCCGCAGGGCCCGCTTGCCGCCGCCCAGGCACGCGGCGCCGATCTTGAACCGACCCAGGTTCAGGATGTTGAAGGCCACCCGGTGCCCCTTGCCGACCTCCCCGAGCACGTTCTCCACGGGCACCCGGGCGTTCTCCAGGAACACGCTGCGCGTGGACGACCCCTTGACGCCCATCTTGTGCTCTTCGTCCCCGAGGCTCAGGCCTTCGGTGTCTCGGTCCACGATGAAGGCGGTGAAGTGCTCTCCGTCCACCTTGGCGTACACGGTGAACACATCCGCGAACGCCGCGTTGGTGATGAACTGCTTCTGGCCGGACAGCAGGTAGAAGCGGCCGTCTGCGCTGCGGGTAGCACGGGTGCGGATGGACAGGGCATCCGAGCCCGCGGTGGGCTCCGTGAGCGCGTACGCCCCGATCTTCTCGCCGCGGGCCATGGCCAGGAGGTAGCGGCGCTTCTGTTCCTCGTTCCCGAAGAAGGCGATGGGCAGGGTGCCAATGCCCACGTGTCCGCCGTAGCTCACGGAGAACGAAGACCCGGAGATCTCTTCCGCCAGCACCAAGGACACGAGGCTGTCCATGCCGCTTCCCCCGTAGGCCTCGGGCAGGTCCGGAGCCAGGAACCCCATCTCACCCAGCTTGCGCAGCAGGCTCCGGGTTAACTCCCAGTCCTGCCTTTCGATCTCCGCGTCCCGGGGCAGGACCTCCCGTTGCATGAAGTCCTGGGCCGCCTTGCGGACCATCCGGTGGTGCTCCGCAAGGTCTTCGGGCGTGAACACCTCCTCCGGCGGGGTGCGTTCGATCAAGAACCCCCCGCCGGGTCGAGCCGTCCGCTCCTGGGTCTCCATCCCGTTCCCTCCTCGTCCTGCGGCTACGGCCGCTCGAACACGCCTGCGGCGCCCATCCCGCCGCCCACGCACATGGTCACGACTCCGTACCGGGCGCCCCGCCGCCGCATCTCGTGCAGCAGGGTGGCGGTGAGCTTCGCGCCCGTGCACCCGAGGGGGTGGCCCAGGGCGATGGCGCCCCCGTTCGGGTTCACCCGCTCGGGGTCCAGCTCCAGCTGCCGGATCACCGCCAGGGTCTGGCTCGCGAAGGCCTCGTTGAGCTCCACCAGGTCCACGTCCTGAAGCCGCAGCCCAGCCCGCCGCAGCGCCTTCGGCACCGCCTCCACGGGCCCGATGCCCATGATCTCGGGAGGCACTCCCGCCACCGCGAACGACCGGAACACCCCGAGGGGACGCAGCCCCAGCTGCTCTGCCCGCTGGCTGCTCATCACCACGCACGCCGCGGCGCCGTCGCTGGTCTGGGAGGCGTTTCCCGCGGTGACGGTCCCGTCCCTGGCAAAGGCGGGCTTGAGCTTGGCCATGGCTTCCAGGGACGCGTCGAACCGCACGCCCTCGTCCACCTCGAAGGTGATCTCCCGCGCCCGCGGTGCGGGACCGTCCTCCTCCCAGCGCCGCACCCGCACCGGCACGATCTCCTCGCGGAACCGACCCTCCCGGATGGCCGCGGCGGCCCGCTGGTGGCTGCGCAGCCCCCAGCCGTCCTGGTCCTCCCGGGACACCTCGAAGCGCCGGGCCACGATCTCTGCGGTGTTGCCCATGGACAGGTACACGTCCGGCCACCGCTCCACCAGTTCGGGGTGGGGCGCAAACTTCCACCCGCTCATGGGGATCCGGCTCATGCTCTCCGTGCCGCCGGCCACCACCACCTCCGCCCAGCCCGCCAGGATCCGCTCCGCGGCCATGGCGATGGCCTGTAGCCCGGAGGCACAGAAGCGGTTGACGGTCACCCCGGGCACGGAGTCCGGAAGGCCTGCCCGCAGCGCGGCTACCCGCGCCACGTTCAGCCCCTGCTCGCCTTCAGGCATGGCGCAGCCCAGGATGACGTCGTCCACCTCGCGCGGCTCCAGCCCCGGCGTGCGCTCTAGCGCGGCGCGGATGACCTGTGCGGCCAGCTCGTCCGGCCGCGCGTCCTTGAGCGCCCCCCGAGGGGCCTTGCCCACTGCGGACCGCACCGCGGTGACCAACACTGCCTCCCGCACCGGCCACCTCCTTCAGTTCCGGAGCGGGCGCCCCCGCTCCAGCATGTGCCGGATCCGGTCCTGGGTCCGGCGCTCGCCCAGTAGGCTCAGGAACGCCTCCCGCTCCAGGTCCAACAGGTGCTCCTCGTCCACGCGTGCCCCCTCGGGCACGTCGCCACCGGTGAGCGCGTAAGCGAGCTTGCGGCCGATGTGCTCGTCGTACGCCGTGATGTGCCCGCCCACCCGGAGGTTGTGCAACCCGGCGTACAGCGCCGCGCGCACCCGTTCGCCGCCCACCCGTACCGGGCGTCGCAGGGGCGGCCGGTAGCCCGTCTCCACCAGCGCCAACGCCAGCCTCTTGGCGTCCGCCACCAGCCGGTCGGGGTTCCACGAGATCCCGTCCCCGTCGCGCAGGAAGCCGAGCGTGCGGGCCTCCTCCGCGGAGGTGCTCACTCGGGCCATGGCCACAGTCTCGAAGGCGAACCGCAGCAGGGGGAACAGGTCGCCGTCCACGTCGTCCGGGAAACGGCGGGCGGCGCGGGCGGCCATCTCCTTCACTCCGCCGCCCGCGGGCACCAAACCGACCGCCACCTCCACCAGCCCCAGGTAGGTCTCCATGGCCGCCTGCACCCGCGCCCCGTGCAGCACGAGCTCGCAGCCTCCGCCCAGCGTACGGCCGTGGGGCGCCACCACCACCGGCTTGGGGAAGTACTTGATGGACTGGTTGATCTGCTGGAAGGTCCGCACCGCCAGGTCCAGGTCCTCCCAGTTCCCGTCCTGTGCCTCCATGAGGAGCAGGACGAGGTTGGCGCCCGCGGAGAAGTCCGGCCCCTGGTTGGCCACCACCAGGGCGTCGAAGCGCGCCTCGGCTTCCCGCAGAGCCCGCTGCAGCATCCGGACCACGTCCTCGCCGATGGCGTTCATCTTGGTGTGAAACTCCACGCACCCCACCCCGTCGCCCAGGTCCACCAGGCTCGCGCCCGGGTTGGACGCCACCACCGCGCCCTGCGCCTTGCGCTCCTTGAGCACGATCACACCCGCAGGCCACGACACGGGTGCGTAGCTGCGAGAGGCGGGCTGGAAGACCTCCAGCGCCCCGTCCCGGCGGCGGTAGAACGAACCTCCCGCGTCCAGCACCTCCTCCACAAGGGAAGGGAGCGTCACCCCTTCCGCCCGCAGTCGGTCCGCCACGTCCCGGACCCCCAAGGCGTCCCACGTCTCGAAGGGACCCATCTCCCACCCGAACCCCCAGCGCATGGCGCGGTCCACGCTCACCAGGTCGTCGGCGATCTCCGGGATCCGCCGGGCCGCGTACACCAAGCCTGCGGAGAGGACCCGCCACAGGAAGCGGCCGGCTCGGTCGCCGGATCCAAGGACCGCGCGGACCCGGCGGGCCCAGTCGTCCACGTTCCGCACCGCGTCCACGCTCGGCAGGCGCGGCCGCTGCCGCGGGCGGTACTCCAGGGTTCGCCAGTCCAGGGCCAGGACTTCCCCGTCCTGCCGCCGGTAGAAGCCCCCTCCCGCCTTGTCCCCCAGCCAGCCCCGCTCCAGCATCGCCTGGATGAAGTCCGGCAACTGGAAGGTCTCCCGCTCCTCGTCGTGGACGAGCCGCTCGTACGAGTTGCGCGCCACGTGGGCGAGAACGTCCAGGCCCACGAGGTCCGCGGTGCGGAAGGTGGCGCTGCGGGGCCGGCCGAGGAAGGTGCCCGTGAGTTCGTCCACCTCTTCCACCGTGAGGCCCTCTTCCACCATCAGGTGGGCGGTGCGGAGGAAGCCGTACGTGGCGATGCGGTTCGCGATGAAGTTGGGCGTGTCCTTGCAGAACACCACACCCTTGCCCAGCACCCGGCTGCCCACGTCCTCCACCAACCGTAGGACCTCGGGGTCGGTCTCCGGGAGCGGGATGACCTCCAGGAGCCGGAGGTAGCGCGGGGGGTTGAAGAAGTGCGTGCCGAGGAAGTGCCGGCGAAACTCCGGGGACCGCCCCGCGGCCACGTCTCGGATCGGCAGGCCGCTGGTGTTCGTGCTCACCACCACCCCGGGCCTCCATACCCTCTCCACCCGCTCCAGCAGCTCCTGTTTCACCCCGAGGTCTTCCACCACGGCCTCCACCACCCAGTCGCACTCCGCGAGCTGCGGCAGGTCGTCGTCGAAGTTGCCCACGGTGACCAGGCGGGCCCACTCGGGTGCGGTGAAGGCCGCGGGCCTCATGGCAAGCGCCCGCTCGAGCCCCGTACGGCTCAGGCGGTTGCGGACCTCCGGGTGGTCAGGGGGGAGCTCC
>BEII01000114.1 GCA_002898935.1 bacterium HR32 | reverse complement strand
CGCACGTGTTCTTTTGCTCGACCCGCGGCGCACACTTCCCACCGCCGGGTTCGGGTTCCGGACCGGGCCTCGCGCCGCCTGGCAGGACCTGCGGGCTGGGTGGCTGTCCCTGACCATGGCTCAGCGCAGGACCCTTCGCGCGCAGCGGGGGCGCTACCGGGTCGTGGTGGCCATCGGGGACGTGTTCTGCCTCTGGATGGCTTCCGCGGCAGACCCGGGCCGCGTGGTGTACGTGCCTACGGCCAAGTCCGAGTACAACGACCCCCACCGGGGCTTCGAGTTGGCGCTGGTGCGGCGCCTGGCCAGAGTGTCCTTCCCGCGGGACGAGCGCACCGCCCAGCGGTTCCGGGAGGTGGGGCTTGCCGCCGACTACGTGGGCAACCTCATGATGGACTGCCTCGCGTTCCGCGGCGAGGACTTCGGCCTGCCGCAGGATGCTCCCGTGGTGCTGCTCCTGCCGGGAAGTCGGGCGGACGCCGCGGCCAACTTCACACGGCTGCTCGCGGCGGCCGAGAGGGTCGTGCAGGCGCGCCCGGAGGTCTACTGGCTCGCCGCCCTCTCTCCGACGGTGGAGGTAGGGCGCCTGGCTCAGGCCTGCCACGCTGCAGTGGAGGGGGACTGGATCACCCGCGGCGGACTGCGGGTGCGCTGGACGGGGAACTTCGCAGACGCGGCCGTGCGGGCCACGGTCGTGCTGGGCACAAGCGGGACCGCCAACGAGCAGGCTGCGGGCCTGGGGAAGCCGGTCGTCGCGATCCCCGGACCGGGCCCCCAGTTCACCCGGAAGTTCCTAGCGCTCCAGGCGCGCCTGTTGGGCGAAGCGGTGGTGCCCACCCGGGACCCGACCGAGGCCGCGCAGGCGGTGCTGCGGCTGCTGGACGACGTGGGGGAACGCACGCGGCGCGGGGAGGTGGGGCGGGCGCGGATGGGCCCTCCGGGAGCCGCGGAACGGATGGCGGACCGGGTCCTCGCCATCTGCACGGGCCGGTAGGAATCCCGCCCCTGCCCGTCCAACTCCTCCTCAGCCGCACGGGGGTGAGGTGTGGCGACGTCCTCGTCCCAGGGTCCCGAGGGCCGGCGTGACCGGGACGCCCTCGCCGCCGTCCTCTGGAACTACGCGGAGTTCGACACCCCGGAAGAGGTGGACGCGGTCTTCCGCGCTCAGCGGCGTCTGAGCGTCGGCCACGGCCTGCTGTTCTTCGTGGTCACCGCCCTGCTGCCTGTGCTGCACGTGGCGTGGCCCGCGTGGACTACCACCGCGCTGTGGGGCGGCCTCACCCCCGCCTTCGTGGCGGCTACGGTCCTGTACCCGCTGTTCTGCATCGTCCTGGCGGCCTCGTACACCATGCGGGCCAACCGGCTGGACGAGGACCTGCTCGGCCGCGCACGGACCTCTGGCCGCGCGTGGGAGCTGCCCGGCGAGCCGGCTCCGGGAGACCCGTAGGTGCAGACCACCGCGCTCCTCACCACCCTGCTCGTGCTGGCGTCGGCCCTGGTGGTCTCGTGGGCGGCGCGGCGGCGGGCCAGCACGCGGGTGGAGTTCTACCTGGCCGGCCGGACCGTGAGCGCCTTCCTGAACGCCTCCGCGGTGTGCGGCGACTACTTCAGCGCGGCCTCCTTTCTGGGCGTGGCCGGTGCGGTGTACGCGTCAGGGCTCGACGGCGTCTGGTACGGGGTCGGCTTCGCCGGCGGGTTCGTACCCCTGCTCCTGTTCACCGCCTCGCCCCTGCGCCGGTTCGGCGAGTACACCCTACCGGACTACTTCGCGGCGCGGTTCGAGTCCAACGCCGTGCGCCTGGTGGCCGTCGCGCTGGTCCAGGTGATCGTCCTGTTCTACCTGGCGCCCCAGATGGTGGGTGCGGGGACGGTTTGGGAGCTGCTGGTGGGCCAGGGCCTACTGGGCATGAGCCCGTACGCCACCGGGGTGGTGGTCACCGCGGCCTCCATGGTGGTGTTCAGCGCCCTGGGCGGGATGCGGGGTATGACGTGGAACCAGGCTTTGCAGTTCTGGATCATGACCTCCGCCATGGCGGTCGTGGTGGCGTTCGCCTTCGCCGCGGGCTTCAGCTACACCCGTGCGCTCCGCGACCTGAGCTCGGGGCCGCTGGTCAACCCGGAGCGGTGGCGGGTAGCCGAGTTGCTGCGGCCGGACCCCACGGGCGTGACGGCCGCGGACCGGGCACGGGCGGTCATGAGCGAGGCGTACTGGGAGCGCCACGTGGCCCCGCACCTGGACGACCCAGCGGCCGACGTCGTCGTCCTCATGCCGCAGCGCAGCCGCCTCCAGCCCGGACCCGCAGTCTACAACCAGCCCGGCCACCTGTACACCGCGGTGGACCACGCCTCCCTGCTCCTGACCCTCGTTCTGGGGACCGCGGGCCTGCCGCACGTGGTCATGCGTTTCTACACGAACCCCACGGGCCCGTTGGCCCGCCGGAGCACGGTGTACGTGGTCCTGCTCACCAGCGTCTTCTACTGGCTCGCCACGGCTGCGGGGATCGCCGGCCGCGCCCTCACGCCGCGGGCTGCGGAGTCCGGTGGCGTGGCGCTGCCGGTCCAGATGGTGGAGGGCCTGCTGGCGCACCCGGACCAGGTGTTGCCGTTCCTGGCCCAAACGCTGGGCGGAGGGCTGCTCCTCGGCTACGTGGTCGCCGGGGCGTTCGCCGCCATGTTCTCCACCATCGGGGGCCTGCTGTTGGCCTCGGCGGCTTCGTGGGGCCACGACGTGTTCGAACAGTTCCTCCGGCCCGACGCGCCCGAGCGCCTGCGGGTGCTGGTAGCAAAGCTGGCCCTGGTCGTCATGGCCCTGGTGGCCATGGCCATCGGGCTCGCGTTCCCCCGGGTGGAGTTCCTCCGGGCGTTTCCTGCCGTCATCGCCCTCATGGTCAGCTGGGCATTCGCCATCTCCGCGAGCGGGCTCGTTCCCGCGCTCATCGTGAGCCTGTGGTGGCGCGGAACCACCCTGCGCGGGGCGCTGGCGGGCATGGTGGCAGGCGGAGGAACCTGTCTAGTCCTGCTCGGCGCGAACCTCCTGCGGGTCGTGGAAGCGTTGCCGCACTGGCTCGCAGGCCTCCCGGTCGGGCCTGCCCTGCCTACGTTGGTGAGCGCGCCGATCGCGTTTCTCTGCGTGTTCCTGGTGTCCTGGTGGGACCGCCGAAACGTCCCCGTGCACGTGGACGAGGTGTGGATGCGCCTGCACGGGACCGCAAGGGAGCGCCAGGAGCGGCTTCTCCAGCGCGCGGGCGTGGGTTCTGAGCTCGGGTGGGAGCCGCTCTGAGGGCGCGCTAGTCCTCCCGGAGCCCGAGGGAGCGGCGCACCACCGGCGCCAGCGCGCGGCTCACGGGAACTTCGGTCCGCTGTGCGTCGTCCACCACGAGCGTGATGTTGCCCTTGAAGTACGGTACCACCTCGCGGACTTTGGCCAGGTTCACCACGAACCGCCGGTGGACCCGCAGGAAACCGTGCGGCCGCAGCCGCGTCTCCAGCTCCCGCAGGGTAAACCGGCAGCCCAGGCGCTCCCGGTGCAGCTTGAGGTACACCTGCTCGGCCTCCGCGTACGCGAACACCACTTCCTCTGGGGCGACCAGGACGGTCACGTCGTTGCGGTGTGCGGGGATGCGGGGAGGCGGGGCCGAGGCCGCAGCCTCCGCGGTAGGGCCCGCTCGGGCGCCCAGCCGCTCCAGCACCTTCGCCAGTCGGTCTTCGTCGAAGGGCTTGAGCAGGTAGCCCGCCGCGCCCACGTCAAACGCCTCCACCGCGTACTGCGGGTAGGCGGTGGTGAACACCACCCGCGGGCCTCCGGCCTGCGCCAGCTCCCGCGCCAGCTCCAGGCCGCTGCGGCCGGGCATCTCGATGTCGAGGAACACCACGTCGTAGGAGAGGGCCGCGATCAGCTTGCGGGCCTCGTCCGCGGTGGCGGCCTCGCCCACGATCTCCACGTCGGGGAACTGGGACAGCTGCGCCCGCAGCTCCTTACGCGCCGGGTACTCGTCGTCCACGATCAGGACGCGCACGCTACCCTCCCCAGCGCACCAGGTCTCCCAGCGAGCGGGCCCTCAGGCGGAAGGCCAGCACCACGAGGAGTTCCGCGGTCGCGACCGCGTCCCAAGCCGCGTCGTGGCGGGGGTAGGCGGGAAGGCCCAGGTGTTCCCGCGCACTCCCCAGGTCGAGCGGCACGTGCTCTGACCCGAGCCACCGCAGCCGGTGGCCCATGCGCTGCAGCAGGCGCGCGGTGTCCACCACCGGAGGGCGCGGCCAGGGGATGCCGCACGCGCGGTAGCTGCGCTCGAGGAACGGTACATCCACGTGGGCGCCGTGGAGCACCAGCACCCCTTGCCGGAGGCAGACGTCGAGCCGGCGCAGGACCCCGACGAGCGGTGACGCGGCCTCCAGGTCCGTGGGAAGCAAGCCGTGCGCCTCCACCCCGCCCCACGGGGAGTCCGGGTCGGCCCGCACCCGCACCGCCAGGAGCTCGCTGCAGCGCACCACTCCGTCCCGTACGGGGACTGCGGCGAGCGCCAGCACGCGGTCCTTCTTCGGGTCCAGCCCCGTGGTCTCCAGGTCCACGCACCAGTACACCGCCTTTCGCCACAGGAGTTGAGCGGAGCGCGCGCGGAGCCACGACACCTCCTACCCCCAGAGGTATAAGTGGTAGCGCTGCCGCAGGCGCTCCTGCAACTGTCGGGCGGCCCACAGACTCTCTCGCAGCCGCCGGCGTTCCCACGCGGAAAGGCGGTCCACCGCGACGTGGTTGGCCGGCGGCTCGCGCCTGCGGCGCGCTTCCAGCTGGTGCACCAGGCGTAGCCGCAGGCCGAAGGCTAGGGCGTCGGCGGCGGCCCCGGCGTCCTCGTCCCCGATCAGCCCGGCCTCGCGGGCGGCCCGTAGCCGCTGGAACGTGTTGCGCTCTGAGGCCCCTGCCGCCAGGGCCAGAACCCGCGCCGCGCACACCACCGGCGCCACGAGGCCTGCCTTGAGGTCAAGCTGACCGCCCGTGGCCCGCAGGGACCGGAAGGGGCCCAGGGGCACCTGGAACCCCAGGCAGGAGCGCGCCAGGTGCGCCAGGAGGACGGGCGAGCCCTGCGCGGACCTCAGAACGTCCTGCAGAGGGTCCAGCGACAGGGTGCCCCCCACCGGCCGGAAGTCCGCGAACACCTGGAGGTGCAGCAGGTTCTCTCCCTGCGGGTCGGCCATCCACGTGCGGAAGGCAGCGGTCCAACCCGCGAGAGACATGCGCCACCGGGTGGCCATGTAGCCGCCGGGGCACAGCGGGAACCCCGCGGCCTCGAGGCCCTTCCCCACGTCCTCCGCCAGTCCGGCGAAGTAGTCCTCGTGGCCTTCGGTGGCCACGACGAGGAAGTTGTCCTGGTCCGTGGGCAGCACCTGCTCTTCGCGCCCTTCTGAGCCGCACACCGTCCACGCGAAGGGCACCGGAGAGTCCCCCAATGCGGCCTGCGCGTCGCGCAGCAACCTGCGGCACAGTACCGCGTGCAGGTGCGAGACGACCCGGCAGGCCTGGACGACGTCCACGCCTGCGTCCAGCAAAGCCTGCGCGGTCTGCGCCACCTCCTCCGCGTACCGCGCCACCTCGCCGGCCTCCAGCCGCTTCCAGAGGAACAGCGGGCTGTGTGCCTGTAGCCGGACCAGGTCGGTGTCCGTCACCATCCCCACGACCCGGTCTCCCCGGACCACCGGGAGGTGGTGCACCCCCAGCTCGAGCATGCGCAGCACGGCCACGAAGGTCGGCAGGCCCGCCTCCACGAAGTGCACGGGGCTCGTCATGACCTCCCGCACCGGTGTGTCCCCGCCCAGGCCGCGGGCCAGCACGCGCGTGCGCAGGTCCCGGTCGGTGAGGATGCCCACCACCTGCCGAGCGGGGAGCGCCTGCGCCGCTACGGCCGGCTGGGCGACGAGCACGGAGCTCACGCCTTCCTGGGCCATCCGCTGCGCGGCCTCGCGACAGCTCACGTCCGGGAGGACCCACACCGGCGGCCGCCGCACCAGGGCGCCCACTTCTTCCAGCAGACCGGGTCCTGCCGCGGTGGCCGGCGGGCGCGCCACCGCCTCCGCCACCTCCGAGGGCCAGCGGTACAGAAGCGCGTCCTCCTCAGCCCGGGCTTGCAGGGGAGCCGCGAAGGCGCCGAGGGTGCCGCCGAACACCTCGCCCTCCTCTAGGTGTGCCACGTGTCCGTCTCGCTCCACCCGCACCACTCCCTTGCGCAC
>BEII01000113.1 GCA_002898935.1 bacterium HR32 | reverse complement strand
GGCGGTCCGGCAGGCCGCTCACAGGAACGCCCCCAGCTCCCGCAGCCGCGCCCGGAGGCGTTGGGGGTCCAGGTCCTGGGGCCGGATGCCCTGGCGCGCGCAGGTGGCTGCGGCCACCCCCGCGGCTTGGCCGATGGCCATCACGATGGCGGACACCCGGAAGGCCGCGAAGGCCTCGTGGGTGCACGAGATGCACCGGCCCGCGGTCATCCAGTTGCGCGCGCCGCGCGGCAAAAGGCAGCGGTACGGGATGGTGTAGTACTCGCCCGGCGGCAGCCTGCGGGTCACGTTACGGTCGGAGGCGGGGTCGTGGATGTCCACAGGGTAGCCGCCGCAGGCGATGGCGTCGGGGAACTTGCGGCCCCCCAGCACGTCCTGCTCGGTGAGCACGTACTCCCCGACCACCCGCCGCGTCTCCCGCACCCCGATCTGCACCGGTGTGTCCAGCAGGTAGCTCGCCCCGAAGCCCGGGACGCGGACCCGCAGGAAGTCTGCCACCCGGTACGCCTGCAGCCGCCCTTCCACCTCTGCCTGGGACAGGTCTTCGCCCACCACTCCCAGCCGGCCCACAACCCGGGTGGTGTTCACCACCGCTTCCCCGGCCCGCACGCCCTCGAACACCAGCAGCCGGTCGCGCGGCACGTCCAACTCCCCCTGCCGCCGGGCCTCCGCCACGAGCCGCGCGAAGCCGGAAAAGCCCCGCCGCGGCAGGCGGCGCAGCCACGCCACGTCAATGCGGTCGTGCAGGCCCTGCCCGTGCTGCGCCTCCTCCGGATGGGCTTCCAGGTAGTCCATCACCGCTTCCCAGTCCACCCCACCCAGGCGGAACATGAGGGTCATGGGCTGCGGCCGGCCGTCCCGGGTCCGCCCCACCTCGAAGGCCGCGCCTGCCGCCGCGGCCAGGTCCCCGTCTCCCGTGGCGTCCACGTACACCCGCGCCCGGAGGTCCTTGAACCCGTCCTTCTGCCAAACCCGCACGGACCGGACCGTCCCGTCCTGCGCCGCGCACCCCACCAACACCGTGTGGAAGAACAGTTCCACGCCCGCCTCCACCGCGCACTCCAACAGCACGCGCTTGAGCCCCTCGGGATCGAAGGGCGTATTGGTGTAGGCGTAGTCGATGGGGTCTGGGACGTGGCCCGGCGAGGCGCCGAGGGCCTGCATGCGCTCCACGAACTCCTGCGGGAGCCCCCGCACGACCTGAAGCTGCCCGGCGTGGAAGCCCATCATCGGCGCCACCAGGGCAGCGGTGAGACTGCCGCCCAGAAAGCCGTAGCGCTCCACGAGCAGCGTCCGCGCCCCCTCCCGCGCCGCGGCGACGGCCGCCGTGGCACCTGCAGGGCCCCCACCCAGGACCACCACGTCCCAATCGCTCACCGCACGTCCACCTCCGCCTCGAACAGCCTGCCCCACGGGAACCGCACACCCGCGCACCGCACGCCGGGAAAGGCCGGCTCGAGCACCGGGAGCACCTCGCGCTCCACCAACCCCTGCGCCTCCGCGGCGAGGGCGTCCTCCCGGGGTCCGGGCTCGGCCGGTCCCCGGTGCCAGGCTCGCAGCTTGGGCCGCACCACCGCCGCGTAGCCCCAGTCGTGCACCAGCCGGTGGAGGAGGAGAGCCCGCCGCCGCGCGTCCGCGCCGTCGCTGGACAGGCGCCCGGCCCGGAGGTGGTGTACCACCACGGGCTGCGCCAGGGCGCTTCCGAGTGTGTTGCTCGCGGTGTTCCAGCCCGCGTACCCAGCCAAGCGCCGCACGAGCTCCGGCCGGTCGAGGAGCGCCCGCACGAGCGCGCCGTCCGCACCGTTCGCGTACCGCACGTCCGCCACCGCCAACAGGCGCCCCTCGGCCTCCACGGCCTCCACCACGGCCTGCACGGCTCCGTCCGGCTCGTGGCGCTGCGCCTCTGCTTCCTCCTGGCGGTCGGGAAAGTTGTGCACCCACAGCACCACGTCCGCTGCATCCTCGGCCATCTGGACCCCGCACGACGCGAGGTGCGAGGCCACCGTGTCCTCCAGGGGGTCGCCCTCGTAGAGCGGCACCGCCCGGCGGGCCTCCGGCCAGGTGTACCGCACCGCCACCCGCGGCGCGTTGCCCAACCTCCCGTTCAGCCACCGCGCGAGCAGCCGCTGGCCCAGCTCGTCCGCGCCGTGGCCGAACCCCACCGACTGCGGCCGGCCGAGCGCCTCCCAGACCGCCTGGAGCGCCCCGAGATCTGCCCTGGGCCAGCCCCAGGGCGCGGTGTCGTCCTGGCCGACCAAGAGGTAACGGAACGCTCCGCGCGCCGCAGAGGCCACGAGGAGCAGTTGCGCCAAGAGGTTCCTGCGCCTCCGCCACAGGAAGTCCTCCACCACCCGCGCGGGCACGTCCTCCAGCAGGTCCTGGACCAGAGTGGGCTCGGTGCGTGAGCCGAGCTCCTCGCGGCCTCGCAGCTCTGAGTACGCGGCGAGGGTCGGACCGTAGTGGGCCCAGTAGTCGGGTTCCTCGCCACCTGGGTGCGCGGGCGCCCGCAGGACCGCGGTGCTCACGTACACGGGTGCGGCGAGCTTCCTGGCAAGCTGCACGAGCCGCCTTGTCCGTTCGATCACGACCCGTTGCGGTTCGAACCCCACCCGCGACGCCACGAGCCCGCCGTACAGGAGCATCTCCGCGGCACAGAACGCGGCGTCGAGTGCCCGGGCCTCCTCAAGCCACTCCCACAGCGCCTCGACGTCCGCCGGCCGTCGCCTGCGGCCCAACAGCTCCGCAGGGGGGCTGGTGACCTCCAGACCCGCGAGCTCCGCCAGGCGGACCCAGTCGCCCCAGGTGGCCGGCCGGTCGTCCAGGGGCACCAAGCAGACCCTCACCGAAACCCCTCGAAGGCCGCCGTCTGCACGAAGAACCGCTGCGCCACGAGGAACACCACCACCACCGGCAAGGTGGCTACCACGTTCGCGGCCATGAGCAGCGCCCAGTCGGTGCCGAACTGACCGCGGAAGAGCGCGAGCCCAAGCTGCACGGTGCGCATCTCCGGGGTGTTCGTCACCACCAGGGGCCAGAGGTACGCATTCCACTCCGCGGTGAACACGAAGACCCCCAGGGCCGCCAGCGCCGGCTTCGCCAGCGGCAGAGCCACCCGCAGGAACACCGTCGCCTCCCCCGCCCCGTCCAGGCGGGCGGAGTCCTCCAGGTCCCGCGGCAGGGTGAGGAAGAACTGCCGCATGAAGAAGATGCCGAAGGCCGAGCCCAAGGACGGCACCAGCAAGCCCTGGTAGGTGTTGTACCACCCTTGCGGCCCGGCCAGCACCGGCACGCGCACCACCAGCAGGAACAGCGGTACGAGGGTCACGTAGAATGGGAGCAGGATAGTGGACAGGACCGCTCCGAACAGCACGCGCTTTCCGGGGAACTCCAGGCGGGCGAACGCGTAACCGGCTGCGCTGCTGAGCAGGAGGTTGGCGGCCACGCTCGCTGCGGCCACCCCGGCGCTGTTGAGGAAGTAGCGGGCGAAGGGTGCGCGCGCCATCGCCTCCCGGTAGTTCTCCCACCGCCACGAGACGGGGAGCCAGGTGGGCGGGAAGCGGAGGATCTCCGCGTCCGTCTTGAAGGAGCCCAGGAACATCCACACGAACGGCAGCACCGCAGCACCCGCGGCCAGCAGCAAGAAAAAGTACGCGGCCGCCCGCACCGCAACGTCCCGCTTCACGGCACACCTCCCTGCAGCCGGAACCAGCGCACGCCCGTCGCGGTGAGCCCCACGATGAGGACCATCAGGAGGAAGGCCTGCGCGGACGCGTACCCCATGCGGAGGAAGTCGAAGGCGTTCTGGTAGACCAGGTACACCACGGTGGTGGTGGCGCCCGCGGGCCCACCCCGGGTCATGACCTGGACCTCCTCAAAGGACTGCAGGGCACCGCTGGTGGCGATCACGAAGTCGAACAGCAAGGCGAAGCGCAGCATCGGCAGCGTCACGTGTCGGAACCGCGCCCACGGCCCCGCCCCGTCCAGACTCGCGGCCTCGTACAGCTCCCGCGGGACGGTCTGCAGCGCGGCTAGGTAGATGACCATGTGGTAGCCCGCGCCCTTCCAGACCCGCATGAGGACCAGGGCGGGCAGGGCCAGCCGCGCGTCCTGAAGCCAGTTCTGGGGCGGCAGGCCCACCTGTGTCAGGAGGGCGTTGGCGAGGCCCGTGGCTGGGTCGTACACCCACGACCACAGGAGTGCCGCCACCACCATGGAGGTGACCACGGGCAGGTAGAAGGCCGCCCGGAACCACGAGAGGCCGCGCACAACCCCGTTCAGGAGCACCGCCAGGGCGAGCCCTGAAGCCATCACGCCCAACACCACCGCGGCCGCGTACGCCACCGTGACGGCCACCGCCCGGCGGAAGGCCTCGTCCCGGAGCGCCTCCGCGTAGTTCGCCCAGCCCACCCACCGGGTCTGGCCGAGCACGCTGTAGTCCGTGAAGCTCAGCCACAAAGCGTGCAGGAGGGGTGCGAACCGGAAGGCCACGAACAACGCCAGGGGGACCAGCAGGAACAGGTACGCGGCCTGCGCCTGGGCCCGGCGGGCGCTCCAGCCGGCCCGCCCGCGTCCCCCGACCGGTCGCGCCCGTGCCCCCGCCAGCGCCATGGCCTACCGCGCGAGGATGGCGTTCACGTCCCGGGCTGCGTCCTCCAGGGCCTGCCGTGCCGTCTTGCGGCCCTGCACCGCCTCCTCGATGGCGCGGACGATCCGGGTCCGGACCTCGATCCACCGTGGGATGTTCGGGTTGCCCCGGGCCCAGCGCATGGCCCCCGCGAACACCGGGTAGCGCCAGTTGCTGCGCAGGTAGGCGGCGCCCTCCTGGCTACGGCGCACCGGCATGAAGCCTGCGTGTGCCAGCAACTCCCGGTGCACGTCGTCCCGCAGGAGGTACTCCACGAACCGCCACGTGGCGTCCGGGTTCCGGCTGCGGCGCGACAGGAACAGGACGTTCTGTCCCGCCAGGGCCGCGCGCCCCGCCCGCCCTGCCACGGGCAGCGCCACCGCGATCTGCTCGTACACCTCGGGCGCCGCCAGTTTCTCCATGGTGCCCACGTCGAAGGAACCGCCCGGGCCCATGGCCACCCGGCCCGTGACCACGTGCGGGATCTGCGGGGCGCTCTCGATCACCCCTGGGAGGAAGATCCGCTCCCGCACGAAGGACGCGTAGTACTCCAGCGCTTCCACCCCTTCGGGGCTGGCGAACGCGGCCCGCCGGCCGTCCCGGGTGAGGATCTCTCCGCCGTTGGCCCACAGGAAGGTGGCCCAGATCTGTTGCGCGTAGTGGCCCTCGTAGGGCACGAAGAAGCCTGCGCGCATCAGCCGCGGTCCGTCGTACCGGGTGAGCCGTCGCGCCGCTTCCTTGAGCGACCGCCAGTCCTGGGGGGGTCGGTTCGGGTCGAGGCCGACATCCCGGAACAGGTCCTTGCGGTAGAAGAGCGGCCCGATGGTGCTGGCCTGCAGGGGCACCGCGTACACCCGGCCCTGGTAGGTCACCTCCTCCAGCAGCCGTTCGTAGAAGTCCCGGGCCTTGCCCCACCGCCGCAGGTACGCGTCCAGCGGCAGAGCCTCGCCGGTGGACGCGAACAAGGCGGCTGCCGCTCCCCCGTGCATCCAAAGGTCGGGGCCGATGCCCGCCGCCAGCTCGGTGAGCACCTTCGTCTGGATCTCGCCCCAGCCGAAGATGGACAGCTGCACCCGCACTGCGGTCTGGTCGCGGTTCCAGGCCTCCACCGCCCGCTCGAAGGGTTCTGTGTGGGTAGGCATCCCCGCGCCCGGCAGGTAGAACCGCACGGTCACCGGTGCCTGGGCCGCAGCGACGCCGGGCCCCAGGACGGCTACCAGCCCCGCCAGCAGCCACCGCACCACCCTCACCGCCATCGTGTGTTCACCCTCCCTGGCCTTCTCGGCACGGTCTTCGGCGGCCGTGGGCCCGGCCCCTTCGCTCACAGCCATCCCGCGCGGCGGAACGCCCAGAGCAGGCCCCCCACGGCCGTGGCCATGAGCGCGAGGGCGAAGGGCACGCCCCACGGCGCTTCGAAGGGAGGCCAGGTGCGCTCGAAGTTCATTCCGTAGAAGCCCGTCACCACCGCCAGGGCGCCGATGGCCACGGTGAAGGCGGTGAGGCGGTTCACCACCTGGTTCAGGCGGTTCGAGACCGCGGACAGGTACACGTCCAGGGTCCCCGTGAGGAGGTCGCGGTAGGTGTCCAGCATGTCGGTGATTCGCAGGAGGT
>BEII01000112.1 GCA_002898935.1 bacterium HR32 | reverse complement strand
CAAGACGAGCCGCTGCCCGAGCCCTCCGCGGTGCTCGCCGGACCCTCCCGAGTCCGGGATGAGTTCCTTGCGCTCCACGAGGATCGGGGTACGCTGCTCGAACAGCTCGACCGGGACGTTGCCCGCAGAGGTGGGGAACATGAGGGCGGAGCGGCCGTCGGCCGACCGGCCTGCGCCCTGACCTCCGCCGAACATGATGTGGTCGTGGAAGGGCCTCTCCGCGGCGTCGTATCCGTAGGCGGAGACGGAGCCTGGCAGGCCCGTGAACGCCTGGACCCGGTCGGGGAGCACCTCTTGGAGGGCGGCGAAGAGCGCGGGGGCCAAGAACCACCCCACCATCGTGCGCTGGCTGGTCGCCGCCGGGTACCGGCAGTTCAGCACGCTCCCCGGGGGCGCGTGCACGTGGAGAGGCCGGAAGCAACCGGCGTTGGAGGGGATTTCGGGCGTGAGCAGGCACTTCAGCGCGTAGACCGTGTGGGCGGCCGTGTAGGAGTACGTGCAGTTGAGCGCACCCACGGGCTGCTCGGGGGGAGCCTCCACCCAGTCCACCGTCAGCTCCTCCCCGCGGACCCGCACCTCACAGCCGAGGCGCGACGGCTGACCGAGCAGCTGGAACTCGATGTGGCCCCGATGGACGCCGTCCGGCAGGCCTCGGATCGCCTGTCGCATGGCAGCGCCCGCCCGCTGCTGAACCTCCTCCGCCAGAGGCTCCAGCGTTCGGAGGTCGTACTCGTCCATGAACGCCAGGAGGCGCTCGGCACCCACGTGGTTGCTGGCCACTTGAGCCTGGAGGTCTCCGAGGACCATCTCCGGATTGCGGACGTTCTGGCGAATGAGGGCCACCAGGTCCTCGTTCAGCGTGCCTGCGCGGTACAGCTTGAGGGGTGGGATCTGAAGGCCCTCCTCGTAAATCTCCCGGGCCCTTCCGGGGTCCTTGGTCCCTCCGATGTCGGACCAGTGGGCGATGGAGCCGACGAGGCCCACCAGATGCCCCCTGCGGTACACAGGCGTGACGATGGCCACATCGAAGAGGTGCCCGGCACAGATCCAGGGGTCGTTGGTGATCAAGACGTCGCCTTCCTGCAACGACTCAGGAGGGAACACCGCCAGCAGAGCCTTCACCGCCCGCGGGAGCGTGAGGTTGAAAACCGGCATGGAGCGCGGGGAGTGTGCGATGGATTCTCCCCGACCGTCCAAGATCTCGCAGGCGAAGTCACCCGCCTCTCCCACGATGGTCGAAAAGGCCGTGCGGGCGATGGTGACCCAGCACTCGTCCGTGATGTGGATGAGGCGGCTCCAGACGATCTCCAACGTGGCGGGGTCCCAAGAGGTCACGGCTGCCCTCCGATCACGATCTGCAGTCTCCCCTCGCGGTCCGCCGAGAGGCGGTCGCCGCGCCACAGGAGGGTGGTCGCCTCGTCTTCCTCGACCACAGCCGGCCCCTCCACCACGGCCTCCGCTGGGAGTGCCTCGCGTCGGTACACGGGAACCTCCACAAAACCCTCGCCGGGCAGGTAGATCGGGCGACGCGAGCTGCCCGTCGCTCGAGGCGAGGCGGCGTTCGAGCCCAGCTGGAAGGAAGGCGCTGTTCCCACCACCAGGGTCCTCCAGTTGAGCGCGAGCACGGGATAGCCGTCCAGGGAGACCCCGTACAGAGCCCGGTAGTGTTCCTCGAACCGACGTCGTAGCCCCTCTGCGCTCGTGGGGCCGAGGCGCGCGGGGAGGGGGATCTCCAGGTCGTGGAACTGACCCGCGTACCGTAGCTCCACACGGCGCTCGACCCGCACCGCGCCCGGGGTGGCGCCTGCCGAGGCGACCATGGCCCTCCCCTCCTCCTCCATGTCCTGCAGGAGGCGCTCGACGGTTTCCCAGTGACGGGCGAGGTCCGCCAGGTCGCAGGCGAAGGAGCGACCCTGGTCGAATCCCGGCGGTGCTGCGAGGAGGCCGAGGGCCGAGGCGACGCCGGCCCCGGGCGGCACCACCACCTCCCGGATGCCAAGGAGCCTTGCGAGCCGCGCGGCGAAGGCCGGTCCGGCGCCCCCGAAGGCCACGAGGGTGAAGCGCCTGGGGTCCTGGCCCCGCTCCGCGAAGTGCAGCCGCGCGGCCTGGGCCATGTTCTCGCAGACGACGGCGTAGATCCCCCACGCAGCCTGCACCGGATCCAGGCCGAGCGCCTGGCCCAGGCGCCCCACGGCGCGTCGGGCCGCGCTGGCGTCCAGGCGCATCGTCCCGCCCAGGAAGGCGGCGGGGTCGAAGTAGCCGAGCACGACGCAGGCGTCCGTCACCGTGGGCTCCTCGCCCCCGCGCCCGTAGCAGGCAGGACCGGGATCCGCGCCAGCGCTCTCGGGGCCGACCTTCAGGAGGCCCATGGCGTCGGTGCGGGCCACCGAACCCCCGCCGGCACCGATCTCCACGGTGTCCACCACCGGGGTCCGGATGGGAATCCCGGACCCGGGCTTGAACCGGTGCACGCGTGCGGCCTCGATCATGGGCGCGATGCGCGGGCGTCCACCGAGCACGAGACTGATCTTGGCCGTGGTCCCCCCCATGTCGAACGCGACGGCCTCCCTCCGGCCCATCCGGGAGGCGACCAGGCCCGCCAGGAGCGCGCCGGCTGCCGATCCGGACTCGAGCAAGCGGACAGGGTACCGGCGCGCGACTTCCGCGGTGGCGAAAGTGCCTGAGGAGAGGAAGAGCAACAGGCGCCCCTGCAACCTGTGGAGCGCCCCCTCGATCCGCGCCAGGTACCGGTCCACGAGCGGCTGCGCGTAGGCGTTGCAGACCGTGGTACAGGTCCGTTCGTACTCCCGGATCTCCGGGCAAACCTCGCCGCTCGTGTACACCGCGAGGTCGGGGAACTCCGCGACCACCAGGTCGCGCACCCTCTGCTCGTGGACGGGGTTCCGGTACGCGCGGAGAAAGGCTACGGCGACGGCCTCCACGCCCTCGCCCACCAGGCGCGCGATCTGCCTGCGCGCTCCAGCGAGATCTACAGGCCTCACCACCGCCCCGTCCCGGTCGACCCGCTCCTCCACCTCCACGCGCCAGCGCCGGGGAACGAGGGGCTCCGGGAACTTCAGGAACAGGTCGTAGATGTCGTACCGTTGCTCACGGCCCATCTCGAGGAGGTCCCGGAATCCGGCGGTGGTGAGGAGTGCTGTCCTAGCCCCCTTGCGCTCGATGAGGGCGTTCGTGACCAGGGTGGTGGCGTGCACCACCGACCCGAGCGCTTCCAGCGGCACACCGGCCTGTTGACACAACTCCCCGAGTCCCCGGAGGGCAGCCTCGTCGGGGTGCTGTGGGGTGGTGAGCAGCTTGTGGCGCCAAACCCGGCCCGAGCCGTCCACCAGGGCGAGATCCGTGAAGGTCCCACCGATGTCGATGCCTACGCGGAGCTGCCCGTCGTTCACCGAGGTCCTCCCCAGGTCACCTGTTCGAGGCCGACCAGCCGGTGGATGAGCCAGACCACCGCCACGCTCAGGGCGACGCTCACCGTGGAGGCGGCTGCGGCCGTGGGATCGAAGGAGAAGCGCAGGTAGTCGAACAGCTGGATGGGCAAGGTAGTGTTGCCCACGCTTACGAGCAGCAGCGAGATGGGGAACTGGTCGAAGGACGTGATGAAGGCAAAGAGGGCCCCAGAGATCACTCCGCCCTGCACGAGGGGGAGGGTGACGCGCCGGAACGTCACCCAGGGAGAAGCCCCCAGGGACCGGGCGGCCTCCTCGAGAGTGCGGTCGAAGCGGAGGAGGACGGAACTCACCATCAAGAACACGTACGGCAGGGACACCACGGTGTGGCCAATGAGCAGGCCCGTCATCCCGCGGGTTCCGATCCCCACACTGTAGAAGAAGATCAGGAGCGCGATGCCGGTCAGAATGGCCGGCAACTGCAGCGGGGCCACCAAGAGCAGGCGGAGGAAGTCCCGGGACCGGCCGGCGTGGCGCACCACGAAGAAGGCGGCCATCCCGCCCGCGACGGTGCTCAGCAGGGTCGCCAGGGACGCCAGCTTGAGGCTGAACCAGAAAGACCGGACGAAGGGCTCGCTCGCCAGGAACTTGGAGAACCAGCGGAGGGAGAAGCCCTCCGGAGGGAACCGGAGGTACTCGCCGGAGTTGAAGGCTGCCACGACCACAATGGCGATGGGTGCGAGCAGGAACACGTAGACCGCCACCGCGGCGGCGGCGAAGCCGACGGGGTACGAAGTAGACCTCATCGCGGGATCCAGCGCAACGCGCGGTTCATGGCCTTCACGTACAGCCACAGCACCAGGGAGGCCAGACCGAAGAGCACCATGGCCATGGCCGACCCCAGGGGCCAGTGGAACGCGTCCAGCAGCATCTGCACGATCAGCATGGGCATCACCAGGACGTTGTTCCCTCCCAAGAGGATCGGAATCACGTATGCGCTCAGGGCCAGGACGAAGACCAGCATGGCGCCGGAGAACACACCGGGGAGGGACAGGGGCCAGGTGACCCGCCAGAAGGCGCGCCACGGAGAGGCGCCGAGGGACCGGGCGGCGAGTTCCACGTCCGCCGGGATCTGCTCCAGGGAGCTGGCGATGGCCAGGACCATGAAGGGCAGGTAGACGTGCACGAGTCCGATGAGGACACCCAGGGTGTTGTACATCAACTCGGCCTCGCCCCACCCGAGCGCCCGCAGGGCCTGGTTGATGAGGCCCACGCGGCCGAGCCAGATCATCCACCCGTAGGAGCGCACCACGGCACCGACCAGAAGCGGGGCCAGGAGGAGCATGAGGAGCAAGGGCCGGCGGGGCCCGGCGGCGCGGGCGATGGTGTACGCCAGGGGGTATCCCAGGACGAGGGTCAGGAGGGTCGTCAAGCCCGCAAGCCAGAAGGTCCGGGCGATGACGCGCCAGTAGAAGGCGTCCTGCAGCACACGCAGGTAGTTCTCCACCGTGAGCACATGGCTGAAGGCGGCGCCCGGAGCCTTGGTGAGGAAACTCATGCGGACCATGTTGAGGTAGGGGACGAGGAAGAAGACCACGAGAAAGAGACCGGCGGTGACCAGGAGCAACGCGGGCGGCAGCGACAAGCGGTTCAAGCGGCGCACCTCCGGTCCGGTGAGCTCAGCCGCGCGGGCCACGTCAGTCCTCCTCCGGAACCGCCCACGCGTCCTGGGGTTCGAAGGCGAGGGCGAGGGACTCTCCGGGCCGGACGTCCCGCACGGGCGGCAGCTGCACCCGCAGGACCACGCCCCGCGGGCAAGAGACCCGGAGGTCCAACAGGTTGCCCAGGAACGTCCGCTCGCGGACGACCCCCGCGATCCGGTTCGTCCCTCCCGCGTCCTGCCGCAGGGACTCCGGCCGCACGCACACGACGACGCGACCCGCGTCCGCGGCCCCCGCGCACCGCACGACGCCGACCGGTGTGTCCACCACCAGGGAGCCATCCTCCCGTCCCAACACTTGGCCCGGGAGGAAGTTGCACAGGCCCACGAAGTCCGCGACCCACCGACTCCGGGGCCGCCGGTAGACCTCCTCCGGAGGGGCGACCTGCTGAAGCACCCCGTCCCGGAGCAAGGCGATGCGGTCCGCGAGCACCATGGCCTCGGCCTGGTCGTGGGTCACGTAGATGGTGGTGATCCCGAGCTCACGCTGGAGGTGGCGGATGTAGAACCGGACCTCCTCGCGCAGTTTGGCGTCGAGATTCGCCAGGGGCTCATCGAGCAAGAGGACCTGCGGGTTGATCACGAGGGCCCGCGCCAGGGCCACGCGCTGCTGTTGTCCGCCGGATAGTTGGTGGGGGTAGCGTTGCTCCAGACCCTGCAGTTGAACGCGCTCGAGGATCTCCCCCACCCGAGCCCGGACCTCCGAGGCGGGCCGCCCGCGCACCTCAGGCCGAAGGCCACGTTCTGGGCGACGGTCATGTGGGGGAACAGGGCGTAGTTCTGGAACACGATGCCGACGTTTCGATGTTCGGGTGGAAGGGTGGTCACGTCCCGCCCGCCGAAACGGATCCTGCCCTCTTCGGGGGCGAGGAAGCCCGCCACGAGCCTCAGGGTGGTGGTCTTCCCGCATCCCGACGGCCCCAACAGGGTCAGGAGTTCCCCGTCCCGGACCTCCAGGGTGAGCCGGCGGACGGCCGCCACCGAGCCGAACCGTTTGGTGACTTCCGCGAGCTGGACGGAGGCCATCCCCTAGCGGCCGACGATCTCCCGGTTCCACAGCTCGATCATCTGCTCGCGAGCCCCGCGGTTGAACCACTCCCAGTCCCACTTCAC
>BEII01000111.1 GCA_002898935.1 bacterium HR32 | reverse complement strand
GCGACCGCCCGCTGCCCAAGACGACCCCCCCTTTGGCGCTCGTGTCGAGCTTGGTCAGGACGAGGCCGGTGACGTCCACCGCCTCCCGGAACTGGCGTGCCTGCGCCAAGCCGTTCTGCCCCGTGGTGGCGTCCAGGACCAGCAGGCACTCCGTGGGAGCGCCGGGGACCTTGCGGTCCAGCACCCGCCGGATCTTCTTCAACTCCTCCATCAGGTTGGCCTTGGTGTGCAGCCGGCCTGCGGTGTCGGCCACCAGCACGTCCCCGTGCCGTGCCAGCAGCGCCTCGGCGGCATCGTGGACCACCGCGGCGGGGTCCGCCCCCTCCCGGTGCCGCACCACGGGCACGCCTGCGCGCTGTGCCCACAGCTCCAGCTGCTCGATGGCCGCGGCCCGGAAGGTGTCCGCCGCGGCCAGCAGCACGCGCCTGCCCTGACGGCTCAGCAGGTACGCCAGCTTGCCCGCGGTGGTGGTCTTGCCCGAACCGTTGACGCCCAGCATTAGGACCACCGCGGGCGGAGGGTCCAGCTGCAACGGCGCCGCGGGCGGGAGGTACGCCAGCAAAACCTCCCGGAGGGACCGGCGGAGCTCCTCGGCGCGCCGCACCCCTGCGAGGGCGCGGCGCCGGAGCTCTTTGACCACCTCCGCCGCCACCTCCACTCCCACGTCGGCGCCAAGGAGCCCTTCCTCGAGCCGGTCGAAGAAGGCGTCGTCCGGAGGTCTTGCGAAGGCGTCCTCCAGGTGGGCGCTGAGCGCCTGACGGGTCCGGCCGAGGCCTTCCCGGATGCGGCTCCACAGGCCCCGCGGCCCTGCGTTCACGCCCACGGGACCTCCGCCCCCACGCCCTGCTCGAAGGCGCGTTGCAGGGCCAAGGCCGCCACCACCACGTCCTGCACGGCGAGTCCCACGGACTTGAACAGGGTGACTTCCTCCGGCGCCCGGCGGCCCAGGGACGGGTCGGTGAGGAGCCGCCCGAGCTCCACCGCCCGCCCCCACTCGAAGGCGCCCTCCTGCTCCGCCTGGATCAGGTCTCCGGCCTCTGCGCGGGCGGCCTCGAGACTGTCCACCACCACCCGCGCGGAACGCACCACCTCCGCAGGGATCTCCCGCATCTGGGGGGTGAAGGCACCGATGGCGTTCACGTGCGCCCCCGGGCTCAGGTCTTCGGGCGCGAACACGGGGAGGCGGCTCGTGGTGGCCGTCACCACCACGTCCGCGCCGCGCACAGCCGCGGAGGCGGAGGGGGCCGCGAACACCGAAGCGCCCCGGACCCAGGGCTGCTCCCGCGCCCACGCCGCGAAGGCCTCGCGGCGCCCGGGAGTCGGGCTGTACACCCGCACCTGGGTCACGTCCCGCACCGTACACACCGCCTCCAGCTGGCGGCCGGCCTGCGCCCCGGATCCCAACAGCGCCACGATCCCCGCGTCCCTGCGGGCCAGCAGGTCGGTGGCGAGGCCTGTGGCCGCGCCCGTGCGCAGGGCGGTGAGCGACGCACCCTCCACCAGTCCCAGGGGTCGGCCGGTTTCGGCGTCCTGCAGCAGGAAAGCCGCGTGGATGGTCGGAAGCCCTCGGCTCGGGTTTTCCGGGAACACCGCCACCGCCTTCACGCCGAGACCGTGCCCCTCCACCGCAGCCGGCATCCACAGGGCCACCCCGGATGGGGTCTCGAGGTGCACCCGCAGGGGGACGCGCGCGCGGCCGGACGCGAGGCCCAGGAACCCCGCGCGTACCGCCTCGATGGCATCCCGCATGGGGACCAGGTGCATCAGGTCGGAGGCGGCGAGGACCCTCACCGTCTGCACGGCCACGCCCTCACGGCCGTCCCGCGGGATCCCGGCGCGGACGCGCTTCCGGTCACGCCTGGGGCGGCGGCGGGGTCTGCTGCGGCAGCTCCACCGGGATCCTCGGGACCTCCAGCGCCGCAGGCGGAGGCGGCTCCGGGGAGGCGGGCTTGGTCGGCGCGGGCAGCAGGGCCTCCTCCAGCACCTCGTCCATGTGCTCCACCAACCGGAACCGCAGAGCCCGCCGCACGTTCTCCGGGATCTCGTGCATGTCCCGCTCGTTCTCCTTGGGCAGGATCACGGTTCGGATGCCCGCGCGGTGGGCGGCGATCACCTTCTCCTTGAGCCCGCCCACGGGCAGGACCTTGCCGCGCAGGGTGATCTCGCCCGTCATAGCCACGTCCTTGCGCACGGGACGGCCGCTCAGGGCGGAGGCCAGAGCCGTGGCCATGGTGATGCCTGCGGAGGGACCCTCCTTCGGCTGCGCGCCCGCGGGCACGTGGATGTGCACGTCGAACTTGCCGTACCAGTCCTCGTCCACGCCCAGGCGTCGGCTGCGAGACCGCACGTAGGACACCGCGGCGTTGGCGGACTCTTTCATCACCTCGCCCAGCTGGCCGGTGAGGACCAGCTTGCCGTTCCCCTTGACCAGGGTGGCCTCCACCGTGACGATGTCCCCGCCGGTCTCCGCCCACACCAGCCCGGTGGCCGCGCCGACCTCGTCCTGCTTCTCCGCCAGGCCGTAGCGGAACTTGGGCGGTCCGAGGAACCGGGGCAGCATCTTCGGGGTCACCCGCCTGGGGGCCTTGGGGTCGTTGGAGGCCACCAGGGTGGCCACCTTGCGGCAGATGGTGCCGATCTCCCGCTCCAGGTTGCGGACTCCTGCCTCCCGCGTGTACTCCCGGATGATCCGCCGCAGGGCCTCGTCGGTGATCACCAGGCCGAACGGCTCGAGCCCGTTCTCCTTGCGCTGCTTGGGCACGAGGAAGTTCCGGGCGATCCCGAGCTTCTCCGGCTCGATGTAGCCGGGGAACCGGATCACCTCCATGCGGTCCCGCAGCGCGGGCGGGATGGTGTCCAGCACGTTGGCGGTGCAGATGAACATGACCTCGCTCAGGTCGAAGGGCAGCTCCAGGTAGTGGTCGCTGAACGCGTGGTTCTGCTCCGGATCCAGAGCCTCCAGGAGTGCCGCGGACGGGTCGCCCCGGAAGTCCATGCCGAGCTTGTCGATCTCGTCCAGCATGAACACCGGGTTCTTGCTCCCCGCGGTCTTCATCCCCTGCAGGATGCGGCCCGGCAGGGCTCCCACGTACGTCCGGCGGTGGCCCCGGATCTCCGCCTCGTCCCGCACGCCGCCCAAGGACACGCGGACGAACTTCCGCCCCAGGGCCCGCGCGATGGACTTCCCCAGGGACGTCTTGCCTACGCCCGGGGGCCCCACGAAGCACAGGATGGGGCCCTTGGACTGCGGGCTCAGCTTGCGGACCGCCAAGTACTCCACGATCCGCTCCTTGGCCTTTTCGAGCCCGTAGTGGTCCTCGTCCAGGATCCGGCGGGCCTCCGGGATGTCCAGGCGGTCCTCGGTCCGCACGCTCCACGGCAGGGCCAGGATCCAGTCCAGGTACGTGCGGACCACCACCGCCTCCGCCACCATGGGCGGCATCTTCTCCAGGCGGCTCAACTCCTCCAGCGCCTTCTCCTTCACGGGCTCGGGGAGGTTCGCGGCCTCGATCTTCTTCCGGTACTCCTCCACCTCCGCCTGGCGCTCGTCCTTCTCGCCCAGCTCCTGCTGGATGGCCTTCATCTGTTCCTTCAGGTAGTACTCCCGCTGCGACTTCTCCATGGACTTGCGCACGCGGTTCTGGATCTTCCGCTCCAGGTCCAGGATGTTGATCTCGCGGGCGAGCACCTGCGAGAGGAACTCCAGACGGCTCGGCACGTCCAGCTCCAGGACCTTCTGCCGCTCCTCGGTCTTCAGGGGCAGGTGCTGCGCCACCAGGTCCGCCAGCTTGCCGGGCTCCTCCGCGTTCATCACGGCCATGTACGCCTCGGGGGCCACCGTGCGGCTCAGCCGCGCGTACCGCTCGAACTGGGAGGTGACCCCGCGCATGAGGGCCTCGATCTCCACGGTCTTCTCCGTGGGGTCCTCCACAGGACGGAGCTGCGCCACTAGGAACGGCTCCGTCTGCACGAAGCCCACCAGTTGGGCCCGAACCAAGCCCTCCACCATGACCTGCAGCACCCCGTCGGGCTGCTTGCCCACGTTGAGCACGCGGGCCACCACGCCCCAGCCGTACAGGTCGTCCGGCTTGGGGTCCTCCAGGTTCTCGTCCCGCTGGCACACCAGGGCCAGCAGCCGGTCGGTCTCCAGCGACCGCTCCAGGGCCCGCACGGACTTGGGCCGGCCCACCCCCAGGGCGATGGGCATGTGCGGGAGCACGACCACGCCCTTGAGCGCCAGGACGGGCAGGGAAGGCGGGTAGACGGTCTTCGCTTGGCTCATACAGCGCCTCCAGCGGGCACCGGACTCCTGCCGGCGCCCGAACTTCCTATCGGTATCTACGAGCGCCGGGGGCCCTGGGATTCCCGCCCCGCCCCGGGCCCGACATCACCCCAGAAGAACCGGTGGCCGACCCACGGTCCGCGCGGGCCTCCCCTTGGGGGTCACGACGCGGGCTTTTCCTTGGCCAGCCGCTTGGCCTCGGCCGCGGTGATCAGGACGGGCCGGGACCGCCGCTCCACCGACTCCAAGGTCACCACGCACCGCTTCACGTCCGGCCGAGCGGTGATCTCGTACATGACGTCCAGCATGATGTCCTCGAGGATGGTCCGCAGGCCCCGCGCACCCGTGTTGCGGGCCAGCGCCTCTCGGGCGATGGCCCGCAGGGCGTCCTCCGCCACCACCAGGTCCACGCCGTCCATCTCCAGGATCTTCTGGTACTGGCGGACCAGGGCGTTCTTGGGCTCCACCAGGATCCGCACCAGGTGCTCCTCCGTCAGGGGTTCCAGGGGCACCACCACCGGAAGCCTCCCGATGAACTCCGGGATGAGCCCGTACCGGAGGAGGTCCTGCGGCATCACCTGGCGTAGCAGCTCGCCGACTTCCCGCGCCCGCGGGTTGGACCGCGCGCCGAACCCCATGCTGGACTGGCGCACCCGGGCCTCGATGATCCTGTCGAGGCCCTCGAAGGCCCCCCCGCAGATGAACAGGATGTTGGTGGTGTCCACCTGGATGAACTCCTGGTGGGGGTGCTTGCGTCCGCCCTGGGGCGGCACGTTGGCCACGGTCCCCTCCAGGATCTTGAGCAGCGCCTGCTGGACGCCCTCGCCGGACACGTCCCGGGTGATGGACGGGTTCTCCGACTTGCGGGCGATCTTGTCCACCTCATCGATGTACACAATCCCCCGCTCGGCCTTCTTCACGTCATAGTCCGCGGCCTGGACCAGGCGCAGGAGGATGTTCTCCACGTCCTCCCCCACGTACCCGGCCTCCGTCAGGCTCGTGGCGTCCGCGATGGCGAAGGGGACGTCCAGGATCTTCGCCAGGGTCTGGGCCAGGTGGGTCTTGCCGCACCCCGTGGGGCCGATGAGGAGGATGTTGCTCTTCTGGAGCTCCACGTCCGTGGGCCGGCGGTGGGCGATGCGCTTGTAGTGGTTGTAGACGGCCACCGACAGGACCTTCTTGGCCCGGTCCTGGCCCACCACGTACTGGCACAGGGTCTCGTAGATCTCGTGGGGCTTGGGCAGGCTGCGGGGGCCCCGGTCCTCGGGCTCCCCGTAGATCTCTTCCTCGAGGATCTCGTTGCACAGCTCGATGCACTCGTCGCAGATGTACACGCCCGGGCCCGCCACCAGCTTGCGGACCTGTTCCTGGCCCTTCCCGCAGAAGGAGCACTTCAGCCGTTCGCGCTCATCCCCGAAGCGGAACATGCGACCCCCTCGTCGTCCTCCTTCCCTGCACCCCGCCCGCGGGACGGGCCTCCACCGGTACGGAGCAACTTCCCTGCCTCACCGGTGCAGCCGGGCCAGCTTCTCCCCGCGGGGCTCGATCACCACGTCGATGAGCCCGTACTCCTTGGCCTGCTGGGCGCTCATGTAAAAATCGCGGTCCGTGTCCCGTTCAATCCGCTCCAGGGGTTGCCCCGTGTGCCGCGCGAGGATCTCGTTGAGGATCTTGCGGAGCTCGATGACCTCCTTGGCGCGGATGGCGATGTCCACGGCCTGGCCCTGAGCCCCGCCCCACGGCTGGTGGATCATGATGCGAGAGTACGGCAGCGCTCCCCGCTTCCCCTTCGCCCCGCCCGCCAGCAGCAGGGCGCCCACCGAGGCTGCCATGCCCACGCAGATGGTGGCCACGTCCGGCTGGATGTGCTGCATGGTGTCGTAGATGGCGAGCCCCGCGGTCATGGAACCGCCGGGGCTGTTGATGTACAGCTGGATGTCCTTCTCCTGGTCCTCGTAGGCC
>BEII01000110.1 GCA_002898935.1 bacterium HR32 | reverse complement strand
CGCGCGGTAGACCGGGGTCTGCCATCTGTGCGCCCCCAGCTTTCGACTCCGGCCGGGCGGAGCTCCTTCCGGCAGGAAAGGGGGCGCAGGAACCGCGTATTAGTCCCCGGGAACAAGCGCTCGGCGTCGGGATCAGCACCTTCCTCGGGTGGAGGTGATGTGGTGCGGTTCGGACTCGCACAGATCCGCTACCGTTGGGGCGAGAGCCGGTCCTGGGAAGACGGTACCACGGACAACCTGGACAAGGCGGTGGAGTTCATCCGCCGCGCCGGCCGGGAAGGTGCTGCGGTGGTGGCCTTCTCGGAGTACTTCTTGGGGAACGTCAAACCCATGCCGATCCCCTGCCCCATCACCGACCGGCTGGCCCAGGCGGCCCGGGAGGCCAACGTGTACGTGATCTGTGGGGCCACCCGCGAGCTCTTGCCCAAGCCGAAGGGGGCCCGTCGGCCGCCCAAGCCCCGCATCTGCTCGTTTGTGATCGCGCCCAACGGGAAAATCGTCAGCAAGCACTACAAACAGGTCTTCTACCCGAACGAACGTGGGCAGTACGACCCGGGGCCCAACCGTCCCACCACCATCCACGGGGTCAAGGTGGGCATCCTCGGCGGCTACGAGCTCCTCGTCCCCGAGATCGCCCGCAAGCTGGCCAACGCGGGCGCGGAGATCCTGGTGGTGCAAATGGTGGCCTCCTCCGACATGCCGTACATGCTGGAGACCATGCAGTCCGCGGTGCGGGCGCGCACCATGGAACTGCTCATGCCCGTGCTGGCCGTCGGCCAGTACGGCGAGTTCTACGGCGGCATCATGATGCAGGGGGGCAGCATCGCCTACGTTCCCGAGCTGGGCAAGTTTCAGGGCAAGTGGGCGCCCAACGGCGCGCGGCTCGTGACCCGCATGGGCGAGTACGAGAACCTGCTGCCCGTGGACATCGCGCCCGAAACCGCGCGGGAGGTCCGGAAGAGGTTCTCCTGGTGGTAGGGGATGCGGGACGACCGGCTGGCCCGGCTGCGGGCCCGCACGCACGAACTCGGGGTCCACTTGCCGGTCCTGTCCCCGGGGGACGACCTGCGGTACCTGGCGGGCTGGTCCCCCCTGCGGGACGAGCGGTTCTTCGCGCTGCTCGTGGCACCGGACGGGCTTGCGCTGGTGAGCCCGGAACTCGCAGCAGAAACCGCGAGCCGGCGCGTGGGGGCCGAGGTGTACCCGTACGCCGACGCTCAGGGCCCCAGGCCTGCCCTCAGAGCGGCCCTGGCACGCCTGGGGCCACTGCCGCAGCGCGTGGCGGTGTGCGACGACCTGCGGGCCGACCACCTGTTGCTGCTCCAGGAACACCTGCGGCAGGCGACCTTCCAGCTGGTCTCGGCCCTCACCGCACCCCTGCGGGCTCGGAAGGACCTGCAAGAGCTGGAGGCCATGCGCCGCTCTCAAGCCGCGGCGGATGCCGCGGTGCTGGCCGCGTGGACTGCGGCTCGCCCCGGGGTGAGCGAGCTCGAGGTGGCGGAGGCGGCGGCTGCGGCTGCCCGCCAGGCTGGTGCGGAGTCGGTCCCCTTCGCGCTGGTGGCCTCGGGGCCCAACACCGCCGACCCGCACCACGAACCCAACCGAAGGCGCCTCCGGCCGGAGGAAGCGCTGCTGGTGGACGTCGGCGCGCGGTGGGACGGCTACTGCTCGGACGTTACCCGCGTGGGGTTCTTAGGGCAGCCTGTAGGCCGCTACCTGGAGGTGCACGGGGTCGTGGAGCGGGCACTCCGGGCAGCCCTGGATGCCGTCCGGCCCGGAGTCCCGGCCTGTCGGGTGGACCGGGCGGCTCGGGAGGTGATCACCGCAGCGGGCTACGGGCCGTACTTCGTGCACCGCACCGGCCACGGGCTTGGCCTCTCCCCCCACGAGCCGCCCTCGGTGCACGGAGAAGAGCGCGCCCTTCTGGAGGAGGGGATGGTGATTACCGTGGAGCCCGGGGTGTACCTGCCCGGCGAGTTCGGAGTCCGGCTGGAGGAAGCGGTGGTGGTGCTGGACTCCGGCCCTGAGATCCTGAGCCGCTTGCCCCGCGACGTGTTCCCTTGCCCCGGGCCAGCGTAGTTCCTGGTGTGGACCTACCCGGGTGGGTAGACCATGACGAGCTGCACCCGGTCGCCACGCCCCTTGTGGATCGCAAAGGAAATCCCAAGTCGGGGGTAGGCCAGGATCAAGGTGTTGCGATCCTCCTGAGCCTGGAAGGCGGGTCCGAAGGCGGCCACCACCTCGTCCCGGTGGCTCCCGACCCCGATCCCCTGCGCAGTCCTGTATTCAGGGCTCTCCACGAACACCGCGTCCACGCGGCCGTCCCGGCCTACCCGCACGGTGACTCCGCGCGCGGGCCAGAAGAACTTGCCGGAGGCCCTGGCGTGCTCCCGGCCTTCCGGAGGACCCAGGTACTGGAAGACCTGCACCATGCGCATGCCGAGCACGATGGGTCCCACCGCGCGGCCCGGCACAATGAGGTGCGCCGCCCCCACCGCGGCGCCTGCCACGCTCGCGGCCACTGCGAGGACCACCGCCGCCGTGGACACCGTTCGCAACCCTCTGTTAGAATCCATAAGTGCCGCGCCCGTAGCTCAATTGGATAGAGCATCTGACTACGGATCAGAAGGTTGGGGGTTCGAGTCCCTCCGGGCGCGCCACCGGAAAAATCCCGACCCCTCTGTTCTTGCTCTCCTTACGCACTTCCTGCGCGAAGGGTTCCCAACGGTAGAGGTAGGGTGGCGGACAGCCTCACGCTCGGCCGACGAGCTCGAGGAGGTCCGCCGACTGGTCGGGTTGTTCGCGGGAGCGTTCGCGGGCCACCCGCCTCGCCAGCTGGACCTCCTCGGGGCCTGCCGGCAAGAACTCCACTTGTCGGTACGCGTGGCTGAGGGCACGGACCTGAACGTACGTGGCGAGGTGCCGGTCGTCCACCGGCGCCCGGCGACCAAGCCAGTCCGCCACCTCCGGAGGGTCTACGTACACCACCACGGACCTGCCCGCGCCGCGTGAAGTCCACAGGACCCTGAGTACTGCGGACATCGCAGCGCCCGCCAGGTCCTCCTCTGCTCTTACGGTTGCGAACGACCGTACGATCCGCCCGTCCTCTGCCAGCACCGCAGCGCCCACCTTCACGCCTTCGCCAGAAGGGAACGCGCTCACCACCACCCGGACCACAGCGGCGCACCTCCCCTAGGGGGTCTCCAGCAAGGCCGTGAAGAGGACGCAGGCGAAGACCAGCAGGAACTTCAGCCTCAGAAACCGGCGGTCGTCCCGCAGGCGCACCCTCAACGGAACCCGCCTGCGTGGCTCGAAATGAGCAACTGGGCGCGCGACCACGGCTCACCTCCAGGCCTCGGGCCCATTGTAGCGAACATATATTCGCTAGTCAAGGCCCTGCCGCAGCCAGTCGGCCAGAAGGTTCGGGTCGGCGTTCCCACCGCTCACCACCGCAACGGTGGCCGCTGAAGCGCGCCGCAGGGCGTACGCGACGGCCACGGCCCCGGACGGCTCGCTCACTACCTTGCCTTCCAGCGCCAGCCTCACCGTCGCGCGCCGGATCTCCTCCTCGGCCACCGTCCCGAACTCGTCCACGTGACGGCGGCCGCACTCCCAGGTCAGCGCACCGGGCTCGACCGCCCTCAGTCCGTC
Source organism: bacterium HR32 (assembly GCA_002898935.1). Taxonomy (GTDB): domain Bacteria; phylum Sysuimicrobiota; class Sysuimicrobiia; order Sysuimicrobiales; family Sysuimicrobiaceae; genus Tepidifontimicrobium. The sequence goes on along the minus strand of BEII01000110.1, from coordinate 2,611 downwards.
CGCCACGGTCTCCACCCGCTCGAGCCGCACCCGCCGCCCTGCCCGCCAGGACGCGAAGAAGCACGCAGCCCCCTCCGGCTCCACCGCCACCACCCGTACGTCCGGCCTTTGCAGCTTCACGGCCAGCGCCACCCCACAGGTCAGCCCGCCTCCCCCGCACGGCACGCAGACCTCCTGGACCTCGGGCAGGTCCTGCAGGATCTCCAGCCCCACGGTCCCCTGGCCGGCGACGACGTCCGGGTCGTCAAACGGTGGCACGTAGTGCAGCCCTTCCGCTCGCGCCAGCTCCTCCGCGCGGGCGATCCGCTCCGCGGTGGTGCGGCCGCACCGGACCACCTCCGCCCCGAGCCGGACGATCGCCGCTTCCTTGGCCCGCACCACGTCCTCCGGTACGACCACCACGGCCCGCAACCCCAGGGCTCGGGCGGCGTACGCCACCGCCTGTCCGTGGTTGCCGGAAGAAGCGGTCACCACACCCTGCGCGCAGCGGCCCCGCTGTCGGAGCAAGTGGGAGAACGCGCCCCGAGCCTTGAAGGAGCCGGTGACCTGCAAGGACTCCAGCTTGAGCCACAGACCCAGGGCGGGGCAGCGTACGAGCGGCGTCCGCAGGACGTAGCCCGCAATGCGCTCCTGCGCCGCCAGGACGTCCGCGAGGCCGGGGATCTCCCTCATGCCGTGCGCAGCAGGTCCAGCAGCATCTGGGCGTTGGTGGCGGCCTGCCCGCGCTCACAGTTGTTCATCATGAGGAACACCCGGTCTACCTCCTGCGACAGCCGGCGCGCGCGTTCTGCCCACGGCCGCAACTCGTCCTCCGAGTACAGGTAGTCAAACCGCTCCTTGACGTCCGCCCCGCGGGCGGCCCACGCCCGCGCGTTCCGGCCGTGGAACCGCACCACGGCCCAGTCGCTGGTCACCGCCACCTCGGGCGGCACCGTCCACTCCAGCGCGGGCTCGTCGGGCACCACGTAGGTGACCCCGTACTCCCGCAGGGCCGCCAGCACCCGGTCCCGCACCTCCGGCTCGACCCACGAGCGGTGGCGGAACTCCACCGCCAGCCGGTAGCCGGAGGCCATCCGGCAGAGGAACTCGAGGCGCCTGGGGAACCGTTCGAAGTACGTCACCCACCGCGGGAACTGGAACAGCAGGTACCCCACCTTGCCGGCCTCCCGCAGGGGCGCGCAGAAGTCCAAGAACAGCTCCCAGCACAGCGTTTCCACCTCTTCGGGCAGGTCGCGGTCCACCACGCGGCGCCGGGCGCGCAGGGCGGGAGGCAGCAGGGCGCGTACTGCGTCCGGCAGTCGCTCCGTCTCGGCGCCCTGGCCTGTGAACAGGCCGAAGGCCTTCACGTGGAACACGAACCCTGGCGGCGTCCACACCACGTACTTCCGGGCGGTCTCCTGCGGCAGCAGAGCGTAGTACGTCGCGTCCACCTCCACCGTGGGGAATACGGACGCGTAGTACCGCAGGCGCGCCTCGGGCCGGCTGCGGAAGCCGCGCGGGTAGAAGGGCTCGAAACCGCGGGTCCACGAACACGTCCCCACGTAGATCTGCCCACGGCCGCAGCGGATCGGCCCTGCCGCGGGAAGGTCAAACAGCGCGGACTGCGAAGCCGGCACGCCCGCCTCCGGAGGACGAGGTTCGCCACGGGGGTGGGCCGTCCCTCGCGTGCTATACTCGGGGCGCGGCCGTGCTAGGCGGGGAGCTGGCGGTTCCCTGTACCCTCGACCCGCCACAGAGGGGCTGAACTCCCGCCCGAGGCCGCGTGCCTACGGGTCCGGTCCGCGGGGCCGGTGAGGACGGTCGGGTCCTGCGCAACGGGAGCCTGCGAACCCCGCCAGGTCCGGAAGGAAGCAACGGTAAGCAGCCCCTCCCGTGTGCCGCAGGTGCACCTGGCCGGAGCCGGACACGCGGGTACCGCCGCGGTCGCGCGGGTCGACGGCGGGTGCACGGCCGCCTTCGAGCCCAGCCGCTCAGCGCTGGACGTACGCCACCACCAGCGCCGCCGCGTTGTTGGCCGCGTGCATCACCACCGCGGGCACCAGGCTCCGGGTGCGCTCCACCGAGACGGCGAACGCGACCCCCAGTACCGCGATGGGCAGGAAGTTGACCACCTGAAGGTGCACCGCGCCGAACACGAGCCCGGTGACCACCGCCGCGAGCCCGGGGCCCGTCCGGCGTCGCACCACCGGGTACAGGAGGCCGCGGAAGAACCACTCCTCTGCCAGCGGCACGGCGCCGCACACCAGCACCGCGAACAGCACCACCTTCGGCGCGTCCCGAAGGGGAGGCAGGGACCGCACGAGAGGGTTCGACCACTGCTCCAGCTCTGCCAGAGCACGCGCCTGCTCGTGCCCGACCGCCAGGCCCAGCAGGTAGAGGGAGGCCGGCTGGACCACGTAGTGCACCGCGGCCACCAGCGGGACCGCGGCCAGGACGCTCCCGGGTCCGAGCCTCCGCCACCGCGCGGCCTCAAGGCCCACCGTCGCCCACGACCCCCCAGAGCGCCAAACCACCGCCGCGCACGCGGCCCCAAGCGCCGCGCTCTGCGCCAGCACGAGCCCGGCCACCGGCCCTGGACCCATCCAGGGGCCAATGGCGAGGCTCGCCAGGG
>BEII01000109.1 GCA_002898935.1 bacterium HR32 | reverse complement strand
GTAGTTGGCCTCCAGCAGGACCACGTCGCTACCTGCTCCGCGTTCCAGGAGCGAATCGCCCACGTCGCCCAGGTCGGTGGCGACTACGACGCGCACGCCGCACGCTTCAAGGACGAACGCCACCGGGTCCGCGGCGTCGTGCCGCACGGGGACGGCCTCCACCGACCAGGGCCCCACCCGGAAGGGCCGGAGGTTCGTGAACGGCTCGCAGCGGGCCGGCTCGAGACCGCACGCGCGGAGCGTGGCCTCGTTGCCGAGCACCGGCACCCCCACGGTCCGCGAGAGGGCTGCTGCGCCCCGGGCGTGGTCGTCGTGCTCGTGGGTGAGGAGCACCGCGCGCAGCGCACCGCGGTTGTGTCCTGCCTCCTCCGCCCGGCGCAACAAGCTGTCCGAGGACAGCCCCGCGTCCACGAGCACCGCCTCACCCGAGGCTTCGAGCCACACCGCGTTGCCGCCGCTACCGGAGGCGAGCACGGAAATCCGCACCGGCACGCTCACCCTGTGATTCTAGCGCGAATGCGCCGACCACGAAGCGGTCTCCCGGACCTACGCGTGCGACAGCGACGTCCCACGAACTGGGAACCGAGCGCTTGTCCCGCATCCCCCTTCTACTCCGGGGTAGGGGCACCCCCGGCCTTCGCGAGTTCGTTCAGGAGTGGGACGAGCCGTTCCCGGACCAGCCGCTCCCAGCCGAAGTTGTCCCGCACGCGGCGGCGCAGCCGGCTGGCCCGGTCCTCCGACAGCGCCCGCAGCACGAGGTCCGCCACCGCCTCGGGGGTCTCCTCCCGCCCGAAGAAGTGGGCGTCCTCCCCCGCCACCTCCCTGAGGGCCGGGATGCGGCTGCAGAACACCGGCACGCGCAGGAGCCCTGCTTCCGCCACCGGCAACCCGAATCCCTCCCACGTGCTCGTGAGCAGCACGCCGTCGCATGCCAGGTACAGTTGGCCCACCGTGCGGGGCGAGCAGCGGACTCCGCGCTCGGCCAAAAACACCACGTGTTCCTCCACCCCGAGGGATTCCCGCAGCGCCTGCAGTTCCGCCAGGTACCGGGCGTTCGCCGGGTTGTGGGCCCCCAGGGGTCCCGTGACCACCACGAGGGGACGCCGGCCCCGCGCCCGGAGAGCCGCGGCCACCCCCACCGCCAGCTCCAGGTTCTTCCGACGCGTCACGCGGACGGGGACCAGCAACACCGGGTCGTAGGCGTCCCACGACAGCGCCTCCAGCACGCGGCGGGCCTGGCTCCCAAGGACCTGCAGCGCGTCCAGGGACGTGCCCGGCGGGATCACCGTGACCGCGGCCTGCGGAAGTCCCAGGTGCCGGACCAGGGAAGCTCGCACGGTCTCGGTGATGGCCACGTAGGTCACCTCTGGACGGGCAGTCCTCAGCAGGGCCCGGAAGGGGCCCTCCGGGACGCGAGCCAGCTCCTGCGGGTTGTCCCACACCACGTCGTGGGTCCACGCCACCCACCGGCAGCCCAAAGCTCGGTCCACCAGCCGGTGCAGGGCCCACAGGAGTGGCAGGTTCTTCGCCATGGTGAAGGCGTTGTGCACCACGCACACGCTGCCGGAGAGGAGCTCCGCCAGCTCGTCCGCGACGCGCTGGCCCACTTCCTGCACAGGACCAGCGTCCCCGCGCCGGAGCGCGGCGTGGGCAGCGCGGACTTCGGGGTGCCGGCCGTACAACAGGGGCACGAGCATACAGCCTGCGCCGTGCCTTCCTCGGCCCGCCACCACCCAGACCTCGTGACCGGCCTGCCGCAGCAAGCGCGCTTGTGTGCCCACGACGGATTCCACACCGCCCACCACGGGCGGCGCGGTGTAGTGCAGTAAGATAATGCGTGGCGCCATCGCCTGACCTATCCTTTCCCGCTCCTCAGGCGGGATCCCTGGCGGACGGCCCGAAGGCGGACCGGAGGAGGTCTTTCCTTGCTCGACGCCCTGTGGATGTTCCTCGCTGCGTGCGCCGCCGGCGCGGTCAACGCGGTCGCGGGTGGGGGGACCCTCATCTCGTTCCCGGTGCTCCTGTGGCTGGGCCGAGACGCGGTGCTGGCCAACGCCACCAACGCCTTGGCCCTTTGGCCCGGCAACCTGGCCGCGGCCTGGGGCTTCCGGGAGGAGCTGCGCGGCGCGTTGCCCTGGGTCAAGCGGCTCGCCCTGCCCACGGTTCTGGGGAGCCTCGCGGGCGGCTGGGTACTGCTGCGCACACCCAGCCCGACCTTCCGGGGGATCGTGCCGTTCCTGATCCTGGCGGCCGCGCTGCTCATGGCGTTCCAGGGACGCATCCGGAGCTTCCTCCCGCACGGAAGCCGGCGGCGGCGCTGGGGCGCCGCGGGGTTGCAGTTCCTGGTCGGGCTGTACGTGGGCTACTTCGGTGCGGGGGCCGGCATCCTCACCCTTGCCACGCTGGGCCTGTTGGGTCTCGAGGACATCCACCAGATGAACGGCGTCAAGGCCATCCTGGTGGCCGGAGCCAACGGATTCGCCGCGGCGTACTTCGTCCTGTCCGGCGCCATCCTCTGGCCGGACGCCCTGTGGCTGGCGCTCGGGGCGGTGGTGGGGGGGTACGCCGCGACCCACGTCGCACGGGCCGTAGGCCCGGAGGCAGTCGGGCGGTTCACGGTCGTGGTCGGGGTTCTGGCTGCCCTGGTCCTGCTGGCCCGGGTCTGACCCCGGTGCCCCGAACCCGCGGGACCAAGACCCCTCTTAATTAGGGGAAAATCCCTAACCGCTCCCCGCTGCCTGCAGCGGTTCACATGGGTGCTGCGTCTGCGTCGGACCGGCCGGCTGGAGCTCCGCCGCTAGGCGACGGGCAGTACGCGGCGCAAGGCGTGGGTCCGGGCTCGCGGGGTCTAGGCACGGGATGCTAGAATACGGGTGCAAGCGGGCGGGTGTAGCTCAGGGGTAGAGCATCGGCTTCCCAAGCCGAGGGCCGCGGGTTCGAATCCCGTCGCCCGCTCCACCGGTTGGCTCCCAAAGTCTCGACGCATTTGTGTTGAGGGTTCCTGCGGCGGCGACCGGGGGCCGGAGGCCGCACAGCACGGCCTGGACCCGGCCCCCGGCGCCGGCGGGGTGCTACTGGAACTTGTCCGGGAACTGCTTGGCGATCGCCTGGGCCAGCGCGTCCGCGATCGCATAGATGTGCTTGCGCATGTCCTCCCACACACGGGCCTCCTGGTCCCAGTCTCGCTTGGCTGCGGCCTCAATCTCGGCCACGTGGTGCGCCCAGTGGGCGGCCAGGAGGTTCAGCACCGTCCCCTTGGGGAGGTTCGGGTTGGCCCCGCTCAAGAACGCGTCGATGTCCTGGGCGTTGCGGACTGCGCGCTCGGAGGCGGTCTTCTTCGCGGCGGGACGGCCTCCCAAGGCAGCGTCCAGGTACTCCTTCACCGACCGGCTGTGCCCCTCAAAGAGCCGAGCGAACTGCCTCCCGGCCTCGGCCCCGTAGAAGGAAGCCACGGCCTCGCCCAGGGCGCGCGCGTTGGCGAGCATGCCGCCTTCTGCCGCACGGGCGGCGGCCCGCTCGCCCGCCCGGCTCGCCAGCACCAGCATGCGAGACCAGTGGACGTGCTCCGCCAGCAGGTCTCGGAGCACAAGCCGCAGCTCGGCCACCTTCTCCGGCTTCGCGGTGGTCTGCGCCGACGCCCCAGGAGCGAGCGTCAGAGCTGTCGTGGCCACCAACACCCACACCAGCACGGATCGCATGAGGGCTCCTCCTCTCCGGATTCCCCGCCGGCGGCCGCCCTACGCGTTCCCGCTCCCACCTCCCTTCACGGCGGGAGTCGCCCGCACCAGGTGCGCGAGCCATCGCGGCACCCGGCCTTCCGCACGCAGCCGGCGCAAGACCTTCTCCAAAGACGCCATGCGGTCCGGTGGGACGCCCGCGTCCTCCAGCGCCCGCCCCAACGCCACGCTGTACCGCATGTACCAAGCCACGAGCTGCACCACGAGCCGGTTGCGCGTGCGCACCCCGTGGGCGCGCTCCGGCGAGGCCACCTCCGCGGCGAAGGCCTCCTCGCCGTCCGCGACCACCACGAGCCAGCGGGTATCGCGTTCCGGCGGCACCCGGTAGCGGTGGACGGCCCCGTGACATCCGCCGCAAGGCGCGCCGCACGCCTCCAGGCACAGGGTCACCACCTGCACCCCTCGACCCTCCGCCCGCGCCACAGCCTCTTGCAACGCCGCCGCCTCAGGGGGGCCGAGCGCGATCCACAGGCTTCCCCGCGCCCCTTCCACCTGGGCTCGCGCGTGTTCGAGGACCGCGGGGTAGCCTGCGACGTTCCACAGCCACCCTTCGTCAGAGGCGGACGCGAGACGCCGCAAGGCAGCCCACGCCCGCTCCAGCCTTCGGTGGGTTGCGTCCCGCAGGCGGGCCAGCAGCTCCTCCGGATCCACCGCCCGGTAGCGGAGGCCTTCCGGGGTGGCAGAGCGCAGGACCGCGCCACGCTCCTCCAGGCGCGAGAGGACCTCGTACACGTTGGCACGCGGGAGCCCAGTACGTTTGGCGAGCCCGTACCCGTTGAGCGGCCCGAACCGCAGCAGCCCCACGTACGCCCGAGCCTCGTACTCGGAAAACCCCAGGGCCTGGAGGGCCTGCTCCCCGTCCATGGTAGCTGTTTTAACAACTACGCTAGACGCCCACCTCTGTCAACGGGCGCCGCCTTGCGCGTTCTGCCCGAAGGGTGCGTAGAATCGAACCAGCTCCAGCGCAAGCCTCACCCTGGACCTCCTGGAGGGAGACTTGGGAAGGCTCGATGGCAAGGTGGTGTGGATCACAGGGGCGGCCCACGGCATCGGGCTCGCCACCCTGCAGCGCTGCCTGGCCGAAGGCGCCTGTGTGGTGGCCTCCGACGTGGACGGGGAGGTCCTCGCACGCCACGTGCCCGATGCGCCGGAGGTGGTCCGGCTCCAGGCGGACGTCACAGACCCCACGAGCTGCCGGGAGGCCGTCCGCGTAGCCCGGCAGCGGTGGGGCCGGTTGGATGGCCTCGCCCACTACGCGGGCATCACCCGGGACAACTTCCACTGGAACCTCTCCCTAGAGGACTTCGAGTCCGTGCTCCGGGTAAACCTCACGGGCAGCTTCCTCGCATCCCAGGCGGCGTCCGAGGCCATGCGGGAGCAGGGTGCGGGCAGCATCCTGCTCACCGCCTCCCGCGTGTACCTCGGGAACCTGGGCCAGGCGAACTACAGCGCGTCCAAGGGTGGTGTCGTGAGCCTCGCTCGTACCCTGGCCCTGGAGCTGGGGCGGTACGGGGTACGCGTGAACGCCCTGGCCCCGGGGTTCATCGAGACCCGTATGACCGCGCGGGTGCCGGACAAGGTCCGGGAGCGGGCCGTGGCCGCCACACCCCTCGGGCGTACCGGCCGGCCTGAGGAGGTGGCGGCGGTGTCGGTCTTCCTCCTCTCCGACGAGGCCAGTTTCGTCACGGGGCAGGTGGTGTTCGTGGACGGCGGGCGGTCCGTGGGCGCTGCGCCCGCATGAGTCCAACGTCAGGAGGTGTCTTGTGCCTCTCTACTTTGAAGACCTGGCGGAGGGGGTGGCGTTTGAGACAGGCCGCCGCACGGTCACGGAGGCGGACGTGGTGAATTTCGCGGGCGTCTCCGGGGACTTCAACCCCCTGCACGTGGACGCCGTACACGCGGCCACCACGCCCTTCGGTCGGCAGGTGGCGCACGGGCTGCTGGTGCTGTCTATGGTCTCCGGCCTGCGGCAGCGGACCGGGGTCTTCGACGGGAGCCTGGTGGCCTTCCTGGAGATCCGCTCGTGGCGCTTCCTGCGGCCGGTGTTCCCGGGCGACACCATCCGCGCCCGCGCGGAGGTGGTCCAGCGCCGCGAGACCAAGGACCCTGCCCGAGGGGTGGTCGTGCAGCGCGTGGAGGTGTTCAACCAGAGAGACGAGATGGTGCAGGCGGGCGAGCTGGTGCTGCTCGTGCGCCGCAGGTCCCCGGAGGCGGCGGTCCGATAAGAGGAGCGCGGCGTGCACGAGGTCGTCCGAGCGCTGCTGGAGGCTCTGGGGCCGGACCGGGTTTCCACCGTGGAGTCCGTGCTAGACCAGCACGGCGGGGACGAGGGCTACCCAGAGCGGCGCCGGCCCCTGGTGGTCGCCTTCGCAGAGTCCACCGAGGACGTACAGGCGACCTTGGCCGTGGCCCGCACCCACCGCGTCCCGGTAATCCCGTACGGGGCCGGGAGCAGCCTGGAAGGCGCGCTGGTCCCCCTCCACGACGCCATCAGCCTGGACCTGAGCCGCATGAACCGCCTCCTGGAGGTGCAGCCGCAGGACTTCCTG
>BEII01000108.1 GCA_002898935.1 bacterium HR32 | reverse complement strand
GCGCATCGAACGGGGCCGGGTCACCCTCCGGCGCGGGCAGGAGACGGTGCAGCTGAGGCTGGGAGGTGGAGAGTGACCATGAACACGCCACGCGGACGGAGCACGGCCCGCTGGGTCACCCTGTCGCTCCTGCTGGTGGCCTCGCTCGTCGCTCCCGCCCGACCCGCACAGGCGGCGCTAGCCACGGTCACCGACGTGTCCGTGAAGGAGTTCGGCAACAAGGTGCTTGTGGCCGTGGTCGCGACCCGAGCCGTCCGGTACCGGGTGGCGGACTGGTCCGGGAAGCCGGACACGTGGGTCGTGCTGGACGTGCTGGGCGCGGAGCTCGGGGTGCCAGCGGGTGAGCTGCCCTACCGCAGCCGCGACATCGCCCGGGTACGGGTCGGGCAGTTCAACTCCACTACCGTACGGGTGGTGGTGGAGCTGGCGGGCGAGCGTTCCTACACGGTGCAGCCCGTGACCGGGGCGTACGCGGTGGCCATCGTGATCGCGGGCAACGGCCCGAGCCGGCCGACGGCCTCGGCGCAGCCTGTGCCGCCCAGCGCCACCGCGCAGGCACAGGCCCGGCCCGCCCGGTTTACCCTTGAGTTCCGGGACGCCCGCCTCTCCGACGTGATGGCCGCGCTGGCCCGGCTCGCCAACCTCAACGTGGTGGTGGCCCCGGAGGCTGCCGAACGTCGCATCACCATCCGCCTGGTCAACGTGTCCCTGGAGGAGGCTCTGAACCTCCTCACGCAGCCCCTCGGCTTGGGCTGGACCCGGGTAGGCGGGAACATCGTGGTCTTACCTGCGGACCGGCTCCCCGGGGAGCCTCTGGAGATCCGTTACTACCGCCTGCAGCACGCCAGTGCGGAGGACGTCGCCCGACAGATCGAGCCCCTCCTGTTCGGGCGGCGCCTGGTGGCCCCACAGCCCGCCGCCACCCCGGCTCCTGGCCAGCCCCAGGCCCAGCCGCCGCAGGCGCAACCCGCCGCGGCCCCTGTGGTGATCGAGCGCTCGCAGGTGGCGGTGGACCGCCGGACCAACACCCTGATCGTGGTCGCCTCGGCCTCCGACCACCAGCGCGTGGCGCAGATCGTCCAGCAGTTGGACGTGGCTGTTCCGGTGAGTCCCGTGGCGACCCGAATCTACCCGCTGCGCTGGCTGAATGCGGACTTGCGGGCGCCGGAAGGCGGACCCGCGCGGGAAATCGGAGCGGAGATGGTGGCACTGCTCAAGGCCCACCTGAGCCCCTCCGCCATCGTGACCTTCGACTATCAGAACAACGCGGTGGTGGTGACAGCCGTGGAGGGGGACCACCAGCGGGCTCAGCAGTTGCTGGCTCAAGTGGACGTGCCCGCTCAGCAAGTGCTGATTGAGGCCAGCGCGTTGGACCTGAGCGTGGATGTAGCCCGGGACCTGGGGCTTCAGTGGCAGATGAGTGTCCTCAACATCGCGGGGAGTACGCCTTCCCAGGGACAGGTCTTCTACAACCCCAGCACCGGAGCCATCGATTTCTTCGTCCAGATCAACGCCCTCATCTCGCAGGGCAAGGGCCGGCTGCTCGCGAACCCGCGGATCGTGACGAAGGACGGGCAGGCCGGTGAGGTGTTCATCGGCGACCAGATCCCGGTCGTCACCGGCGTCACCCCGCAGGGCGTGCCCCAGGTCGTCTTCATCGACGCGGGCGTCAAGTTGAACATCACGCCCAAGATCAACCCGGACGGGATGATCACCGTCCGCGTCTTGACCGAAGTCGGGGTGGCCCGGCAGTTCGCCACCGGTGTAGGCAAGTCCACCCGGAAGGCGGTCACCACCTTGACCGTGCGGGACGGGAGCCCCATCGTCATCGGGGGATTGATCCGCACCGAGGAGCGGACCACCACCATCAAGATCCCGCTGCTGGGAGACATCCCCATCATCGGCTTCCTGTTCCGGCGGGAGCAGACCACCCAGAGCACCAGCGAGGTGGTGTTCGTGGTGACCCCACGGAGCCTGCCGCGCTCTGCCGAGCCGAGAGGCTGAACGCCTCAGCGCATGGAGTTTGCGTCCACGTGGCCGGCCGCCCTGGTTGTCGTTGGGGCGGTCGGCCTCGTTGTGGGCTCGTTCAACAACGTGCTGATCTACCGGCTCCCCCGGGGCGAGTCGGTGGTGTGGCCGCGTTCCCGTTGTCCGGCGTGCGGCCACAAGCTGGGTTGGTGGGAGAACATCCCCCTCCTGAGCTTTGCGATCTTGGGCGGCCGCTGCTCTTCGTGCCGGGCCCGGATCTCCTGGCGGTACCCCCTGGTCGAAGCCGTGACGGCCGTGTGCGTGGTCTACGCGTACCTGCGCCACGGCCTGACGTGGGAGGGGGCGGCGTCGGCAGCCTTCTCGGTCCTCCTCGTGCCCGTGGTGTTCATCGACCTCGAGCACCGGATCATCCCTGACCGCATCACCCTGCCGGGCATAGCGCTGGGGCTGGCCCTAGCCTTCGCGAGGGGCGGTGCCCCGGGGCTGTGGCTGGCGCTCTTGGCGGGCCTCGGGGCAGGCACGTTCTTCCTCGCCGTTGCCATCCTCAGCAAGGGGGGCATGGGGGGAGGGGACATCAAGCTTGCCGCCATGATGGGGGCCTTCACCGACCCGCCGAGAGTCCTCGTGGGCGTTTTCCTGGCCATCCTGGCCGGTGGACTGGTCGGCCTCGCCGCCCTAGCGAGTGGTCGGAAGCGCCGCAAGGACGCCATCCCGTTCGGCCCCTTCCTCGCTTTGGGGGGCTTCGTGGGGGCTGAGTGGGGCCGGGACCTCCTGGCCTGGTACCTGGCTCTCTTCGCGTGAGCGGGTTCCTGGTACCGGTTCCATGAGCAGGTTCCGGGTACCGGCGGGAGCCGCCCGAAGCCGAGACGCACACGTGTTGGACTCCCAGGAAAGAGGCAAACCTTGCCGGTGTCCGTGAAGCTACAGGGTGGGCCGGAATGGCCAGCCGGGCAGGGCGATTTGCCCGGTCAAGGGTGGTAGGAACAGGCTGTTTCATGCCGTAGTCCCATTCAGGAGGGCGTTCGGAGGACGCCGAGCCGCGGTCGGGGGGACGCGGGAGCCCATGGCGCTGAGGGGACGCGGTGCTACCGTCGTAGAGCTCGCCATTGTCCTCGTCATTCTGGGTTTGCTCTTAGCCTTCGCCTTGCCGTACCTGACCTCCCGGCCGATGAACCTCCGGGCGGACACGAACGACCTGGTGGCGAACCTGAGGCTCGCACGCGACTTGGCCATCAGCCGCACCACCCACTACCGCCTGCGGGCCGTGGACTGTTCCTCGTACGTGATCGAGAAGGGCGTGTTGGGGACCGACGGGGACGCCTGGGAGTTCCGGGAAGAACGCAGGGTGTCCCTGCGCGAGAACGTCCGGTTCCAGGGCCCTCCCTGTGGGGGTTCTGTGGAGTTTGACAGCCGCGGCCGGGTGGTGCGCTCGACCTCCCGTGGAGTCTTCGTGCTGGAAGATTCCAGCCGCGGGGAGCAGAGGACTGTGGCCGTGAGTCCGGTGGGTGGGGTCTCGGAGCCGTGAAGTCTCCGGGCGACGGGGGGCTCAGGTTCTCGCCAGGGATCAGCCCCGGCCTGTCGGTCCTTGAGGTGCTCGTGGCCGTGGCGTTGTTCGCGGTCGTGGTGGCCGCCGTGGCCGCGGTGCTCTCGCTGGCGGGTACGTACGGGGCCCTGGGCAGGCGTAGCACGGACGCGACCACGGTGGCGGCGGCGGAGGTGGAGCGGCTCCGCGACCTGCCCTATGACCGGATCCCGACCGGTCAGCTGGAGTTCACGGTGGAATTCGGAGGGAGCACCTATCACGTTCGCCGGGTCGTGGAGCTCGACACCCCGGAGGCCGGGATGAAGCAGGTGACGGTGGAAGTCACGTACGACCTGATGGGGCCGCGGACGTACCGGACCCAGGTCATCTTCACCGACCTCATGCGCCCGGCTCCCGTTCCCACGCCGTGAGTCGGAGAGAAGGGATGGGATCCCGACGGACGGACGGCCAGTCCGGCGCGACGCTCCTCGAGGTGTTGATCGGCGTCCTCTTAGCCTCGGCGGTGGCGTTGGCCGTGGGCGGGGGCCTCGTGTTCGTGACGCGCACCTGGTACGGGAACCAAGCCCGTCTGGAGGCACAGCAGAACCTACGGATCGCCGTGGAACGCGTGGTGCGCGAGCTCCGGCTCGCGGGCGCCTGCCTGCCCCGCGCGGGGGAGATCCCTGCGCTGCTTCCCGTCCAGGGCACGGACGCGGGCGAGCGAGACGTCCTGGTGTTCCGGACCAACCAGAGCTGCGCGGCCAGCGCGCTGCGCGCAACCTACGGGGGCGGCGGGGGACCGATCCAGCTGGAGCGGGTGGAGGGGTTCGCGGTGGGTATGCAGGCGTACATTTGGAATCCCCGCACGAGGAGCGGGGAGTTCTTCCGGGTCGCGGCGGTGGACGTCGTCGGCCAGTCGGTTACACCCGGAGCGGACACACCGGTGGCGGGACGCTACCCAGCCTCCGAGAGCTCGGTCATGGGGGTCGAGGTACAACGGTACGAGGTGGGGGAGCGCCGGGGAGTGCCGGAACTGCGCCTCCACCTCAACCCAGACCTCCCCGGCGGGGTGCCGGAGCCGCTGGCCCGCGGGATCGAGCGCTTCAACCTCCGTTACGTCCTCCAGCGCCCGTACGCGGCGGTGGAGTGCGTGGCGGGATACACGCTGGGTGGGGGAGAGACGCTGTGTGTGAAGGACCAGCCGTCGGAGCTCGAGTGGCCTCTCGTCCGCCTGGTCCAGCTGGAGGTGTGGGCTCGGTCCACGCGGCCGGTGCCGGGCGGCGGAGGAGACGGATTCTACCGGATCCAGCAGGGCGACTTTTCCCGGACGCCCGTGGTGGTGAGACCGCGCAACCTGCTGCACGGAGACCCTCGTTGGGAGGAACGGCCATGAGGTCCGGTCGTCGGGTAGACTCGGGCGCTGCCCTCGTGCTCGTGTTGCTGGTCCTCCTCGTGTTCCTGGCCGTGGGTGCCTTTGCGTTGGTCGCGGTGGACCGAAACGCGGAGATGCAGGCCGCTTACCAGCGGAGCGTGGCCGGGTTCAACGCCGCGGAGGCGGTGGTGAACTACGGGGCGGCGCGGGTGCGGAACATCTTCCTCGCCTTCAACTTCCCGGGGGACGAGGAGTGTCAGCCGAGGCAGTACACCATCAACGAACGGGTTGTGGAGTACCGGCTGTCGGTGCCCGGGCGCCCTGCGGGCGACTGCCGGCCCGGGGAGCTGCGGCAGGTCCGGATCCCCGCGGGCAACCCCTTCGAGGGGTTGAACGCGCAGGTGTATACCTACGACCTGCGGGCCTCCGCGCGGCACCGGGGGGAGACCGAGGCCGTGGTGAACCTGCGGTTCGACACCTACCTGATCCCCCTGTTCCAGTTCGCGGCCTTCTACGGGGGGGACCTGGAGCTGACCGTGGGGCCTCCCATGGTGGTGAACGGCCGCATGCACGCCAACCAAGACATGTACCTGAACACGGAGGACTGCGATCCAGGCCTGCGCGTGCTCGGCCAGGTGACGGTGCGCAAGGATCTGTACCGTGGCCGCAAGGACGCCAACACCAACTACGGCCGCATCCGGATCTCGCTGGACGGGTCCCCGACGAACTTGAGGCACCTGGGCATTCGGGGTCCGGAGGACTCAGGCTGTGTGGGCAATCCGGGCGTGGCCCGGCGGCGGGTACCTCCTGAGGAGGTCGTGTTGTTCCAGGGGCGTGTCCGCGACGACGCCGAGAACATCCGGTTGCCCGACCCCGGCCTGAACTGCGCGCCGTGGAGCTGTGAGCCGGGGACGCGGGAAGAGGACCGGGTGTACTGGAACCGGGCCGACCTGCGGATCGTTCTGGACGCACGGCCCGGCCAGGAGAGGCAGCTCCAGCCAGGCGTGGGCCCGGCGCTGTGGCCCGTGGTCGTCGTGGACCGGGCGGGGAACGTGGACGGGACGAAGACCGAAGCTCTCCGGCAGCTCATGCTGCGGCGGCCAGGGGTCATCACCTACACCGACGTACCGATCTCAGGTTGGAACTGCGCGAACGAAGCGGGCTGTGAGGCGAACTACGCAGACCCGGACAACTACGCGCCCCGCTTCCCGGTTGCGGCTGAGGTCCGTGACGCGTACGGGTGCCGGGAGGCGCGAGGGCGTAGGCCCCGGGACGCGCTGAACGGGATCCCGACCCGGAGGACCGACGGTGCGCTCGAAGCGGAGAGCAACTACTGCAACGACTACCGGTACGGGGGGTTCTACAACTGGCGCGAGCGCAAGCCGCTGCTCGTGCTCAACGTGGACTGGATGGCGCTGGACGAGTGGAACCGCCAGAACGGAAGCCCCCTCTGGAA
>BEII01000107.1 GCA_002898935.1 bacterium HR32 | reverse complement strand
CGCAATTCCGCAAGCCAGCCGCGCACCCGCTCCAGCGTTTGCACGTCCCTGCGGCGGCGGGCGTCCGCCAGCTGCTGGAAGCTGAACCGGTACACCTCCAGCAGCCGAGGGGCGAGGTCGTACCGCAGGTCCAGGGCAGCCATGAGCTCCAGGAGGATCCGCTCCGCACGCACCACCGCGCGGTCGCCCGCCGGGCCGTCGCCGGCTCGATAAGCCCGGGTGGCCTCTTCGAGGAACCGGAGAACGCCGTCGTACAGCATGACCACCAGCCGGCCGGGGGACGCGGTGGCCGCGTGGGAGGCCCGGTAGGCGAGGGCGGCCCGGCTCACCAGCTGCTCCCCCCGAGACGTCGGATCTGGGCGGCGAGCCAGTCGCCCTGGCTCCGCAGCTGCCCCAGCGCGCGCTCCAGGTTCGCGAACGTCCGCACGAGCTGCTGCCGCTTCTGCTCCACGCGGTCCTCCCACACGCTCACCTGCCGGTCCAGGCTGCGCAGGCGGCCCTCCAGGGCGGCCAGGGCGAGCCACACCGGGCCTTCCGTGCGCGTGAGGCTGTCGGTCACGTCCCGCATCCGGCCCCCCGCGGCCTCCAGCACCCGGCGCGCTTCGTCGAAGCGGCCCTGCAGGGCTTCGGACAGCTTCGACTCGTCCAGGGTCAGCTTGCCGTGCCGGCCCAGCCGCACTCCGAGGTCGCTGAGTCGCTTGAGCGTCTGGTCCGAGACCTCGGTGCGCAGCACCGCGTCCGGCAGCTGCGCTTGGATCCGCTGGAGGGTCCCGTCGCCCTGCAGGGCGCCCCGCTGCCCGGTGTCCGCGTCGTACCGCCCGTACTGCGCCAGCGCGTCCACCACGTCGTTGTAGGCCGCCACGAAGTCCCGCACGGCCTTCTCCACCGCTCCCAGGTCCTGCTCCACGGTCACCGTCACGGTCCCCGTCCCCACGAGGGCGAGGGTCACGCCCGGGACCAGGTTGGAAACCACGTTGGTAGACCGGTGGACGGTCACGGCGCCACTGCCGGTTCCCAGCACGACCTCCGCGTCCTGCGCGGGACTCACCTCATGGGGGAACGTCAACGGCTCTGCGCCCCCCGTAAGCCCGGTGGTGTCCACGGACACCGCGCCCTGCGCACCCGAGGTCTGGGACGTGAGCAGCAGCCGGTACCCTCCGTCCACCTGCACCACGGATGCGGAGACACCCGCGCCCGCCGCGTTGATGGCCGAGGCGATCCCCGCGAGCGAGTTCTGACCCTCGGCGACGGTGACCGTCGTGGAGGTGCTGCCCACAGTCACCGTGAGGGTGCCGGTCCCGAAGACCTGTGCGTCCTTATCCGCAAAAGTGTCCGTACTGATCTGGTGGGCGGAGGCGAGTCGGTTCACGGTCAGCGTGTAGGTGCCCAGCGTGGCACCGGGGGAGGCGGAGGCCACGACCACCGACGGGTCCGTGCTGGACGCCTTGGCCGCCAAGTACGTCAGGCTCGTCGCGAGAGCGGCAGCGCGGTCTTCCAGGCTGGTGAGCTTCGTGTTCACGGCCCGCCAGGCCGTTATGCGCGCGTTCACCTCCGCCTTGCGCGCCTCGAGCCTTCGGATGGGGGCCCGCTCGATCTCGAGCAGCTTGTGGATGACCTCGGTGGTGTTGAGCCCGGAGATCAACCCGTCGATGCTGAACGTGGACACCGTTCTGCCTCCCCTGACCGTTACACCCGCAGGTCCAGCCCTCCGTCGCCCAACAGGAACTCGACCACGCGGCTGGGCGGGATGGTCCGCAGGGTCTCACCGGTCCGCGTGTCGTAGATCCGCACCAGCACCTCGTGCGTCTTGGGGTCCACGATGAACTGGGCGGCCACCTGGAACGCCCCCGGCGGTGTCTTCCCGGCGCCTCGCCCACTGGGCTCCGCCGCTCCGGCGGCGGCCCCCGGCACCTTTCCCTCCGGCCCCGGGACCCGCACGTGGACCACCTCCCTTCCCGGGGGGCGGGGCCTGCGGGCCCCGCCCCCGCCAACCACCGCTTACCGCAGCAGCTGCAGGACCACCTGCGGCGCGGCGTTCGCCTGCGCCAGCATGGCGGTGCCCGCCTGCAGCAGGATCTGGTTGCGGGTGAACTTCACCATCTCCTCCGCCATGTCCGTGTCCCGCACCCGAGACTCCGCCGCGCTCAGGTTCTCCACCGCCACGCCGAGGTTGGCCACCGTGTGCTCCAGCCGGTTCTGGACCGCCCCGAGCCCGGCGCGCGTCGTGGACACGTCGTTCAGGGCGGCATCCACGATCTGCAGCCGGCGCTCCGTGGTAAACGCGTCCGGGCTCGTCGAGCCCACGTTGATCTGCGTCAGGTTGTTCGTCGCATCCCCCAAAGCCCCCGCCTGCATGTCCACCAGGTTCACCGTGATGGTCTCGGAGGCGCTCCCGCTCGGGCCCGCCACGATGTCCACGGAGCCCGCGGCGTTGAGCAGGTCAACCCCGTTGAACTTGGTGGAGTTCGCGATCCGGTCGATCTCGCTCACCAGTGCGGTGATCTCCGTCTGGATGGCGTCGCGGTCTTCGGCCTGGAGAGTCTCGTTCCCCGCCTGCAGCACGAGCTCCCGGATCCGCTGCAGGATGGAGTGCACCTCGTTCAGTGCGCCCTCCGCGGTCTGCACGAGGGAGATGCCGTCCTGGGCGTTGCGGATGGCCTGCGAGTAGCCTCGCACCTGGGCCCGCATCTTCTCCGAGATGGCGAGCCCCGCGGCGTCGTCCGCGGCCCGGTTGATCCGAAAGCCGCTCGAAAGTCGCTCCAACGACTTGCTCAACGCGTTGTCCGTGGCCACCAGGTTCCGGTGGGCGTTGAGCGCGGCGATGTTCTGGTTGATCCGAAGTCCCATCTGCGTTCCTCCTTGAACGTGGTCTTGTGGGCGTCCGTGCCCTTCGTGTTGCCGGCTCCTGCAGGGGGCGGGCCGGCGCCGCCCTTGGGAGTGCGAACCCGTTCCGCTAGGCCCCACCTGCCTTTCCTCGGACCGTCTCGACCCGAGGTATCGGCGGAGGGCTACCTACCCTTGAGGGCTTTGCCCCAAGCCGTCGCGCGACCACGCAGCCAGCGCCGCGGCCACGTCCTGGGGTGCGGTGCCCGCGGCCTCGCGGTTCGCCTCCTGGATCGCCCGGTACACCTCCTCGCGGTGCACGGGGACGTGCCGCGGGGCGACCACGCCCAACCGCACCTGGCCCTCGGAGACCTCCAGGACGCGGACCTCCACCTCCGCGCCGATGCGGATGGCCTGGTTCACCTTGCGGGTCAGGACGAGCACCGCGCGGCCCTAAGGGAGGGCGAGGAGCGGGTGACGGACGGAGTACGGCGCCTCCGCCAGCACCTTCTGCCGACCCATGCGCTTGGTCGTGTTCACGAGGATCGGTGCTGCGAGGTTCGCGGTGGCCCGCAGGGGGTCGGACCGCACGGTCACCACCACCAGCACCGCCACTTCCTGCGCAGCCTCCACGCCAAGGAGCTCCACGTCTTCCTCCTCCAGGGGCACCTCGTACCCGGGGACGAGGGCGAAGGGGTCGGTCACGGGCAGGGCGACCTCCGGGTCGTCCACACACTGCAGCCAAAGGAACGCGCCGCCCTGTTCCCCGAGCAGGACGAACCGGTGGCAGTCGGGGAAGCCCGGCAGTCCCTGCGGGAAGCACACCAGCCGGTCCTCGGCCACCTCCTGGACGCCCCAGTGCCGCGTCCGGACCCGCACAGTTACCTCAGGAAGTCCACCAGGGACGGCTGCAGCAGCCGGGCGCCCGCGGCCAGCGCCGCCTGGTAGGTGTTCTCCCGCAGGCGCAGCTCCATCACCACCTCCGCCATGTCCGCGTCCTCCCGCACGCTCAGTAGCTCCCGCATCTGCACGGCGAACTCGCTCCACCGCTGCTGGAGCACGTCCACGCGGTTGGCGCGGGCGCCCAGGTCCGCCTGGGCCTGCAACAGCACGTCCAGGGCCGAGTCCAAGTTCGGGAGTTCTGCCCGCACCGCCGCCGGGTCGCCCGACGCCAGGGCGGTCAGCACGTCCGTCACCGCCGCGAAGGTAGCACCCAGCGCCGCGTCCCCGGGCACCGAGGCGGCCAGCACGACCCCACGGTCCACCTCCCGCAGCAGGGCGCCGGAGTTCCCGACGTAGGCCACCGCGTCGCCCGTCCGGACGAACGGCGCCGTCGTGGTCGCGGTCCCCGCGAACAGGTACCGCCCCGCCACCTGCGTGTTGCCGAGGGCCACGAGCTCGTCCAGCAAGTTCGACACCTCCGCGCGGACCGTCTGCAGGTCCGAAGCGGACAGAGTCCCGTTGGACGCCTGCAACGCGAGCTCGCGCACGCGCTGCAACACGCCCGTGGCGTCGAGAAGCGCCTGCTGCCCCGCTCCCAGCAACGTGGCGGTGTCCTGGGCGTTGCGGCCGTACTGTTCTGCGGCCCGCAGGGCGTCGCGCATCACCAGCACCGGGGGCAGGTTCGTGGGGTCGTCGGAGGGCCGCTGCATGCGCTTACCCGTGGCCAGGCGCTGCTGCAGTTCTGCGAGCCGCTCCAAGCCCGCGTTCAGGTTCCGGAGGAAGTTCAGCGTGAGGCTCCCCAGGGTGACCCGCATCAGCGTCCCACCATGTCCAACAACGTGCGGACCATCTCGTCCACCGTGCGCACCATGCGGGCTGCGGCGTCGTACGCGTGCTGGGACCGCAGCATGTTGGCCATCTCCTCGTCCAGGGATACCCCACTGGTGGCCTCCCGCCGCAGCTGCAGCTGGTCTGTCAGCAGGGCGCGAAGCTCCACCTGACGCCGGGCCTCCCGGGCCCGCACGCCCACCTCCGCCACCAGCGCCTGGTACGCCCCGTCTACCGCGGGCAGCCCGCGGAGTTGGGCTATGGCGAGCGCCTGCGCGCCGTTGCCCGGCTCCCCGGGCGCGTCGGCGGCGGCCACCCGGGAGGGGTCGGCACGCACGGTGGGGTTCACCTGCAAGTTTGCCGCACCGCTACCCACGAAGAACGGCTCGCCGGGGCTGCCCGAAAGGTCATAGCCCATGGTGTGCAGGGCGTTCACCGCGTCCCGCAGGTTCACCGCCAGAGCGTCCAGCCGGCTCGCGAGGTCCGGCGCGTCCACGTCCCGCGCCTGCAGCACCGCGGCGAGCTCTCCCCGCCGCACCTGCAGCGGTGTGCCGTCCGGCCACTGGAAGGTGTGCACGCCTCCCGGAACGGGGGCCTGGATCTGCACGGCCGTGGTCCGGCCGGCGGGCCCCACCAGCTCCCGGCCCTGGAGGAACACCAGAACCTCGCCGGTGTCGGTCTCCACGGAGCTCACGTCCGCCAGCTGGTGCAGGCGGGCGAGCAGCTGCTCCCGCCGGTCGCGCAGGTCCAGGGCCCGCTGCCCTGAGACCTCTAGCCGGGCTACTTCCACGTTCAGGGCTGCGACTTCCGCAGCGAGCGCGTTCAGCTCCCGCACGTGACCTGCGGCCACTGCGTCCGTGTGCTGGCGCAGCTCCTCCACGCGGTTGTAGGTCTGCCGGAGGGCGTCGACCAGCACCGAGGCCTGCTGGACGAGAGCCGTGCGCGCGGCCCCGGACTCCGGGCTGAGGCTCAGCTCCTGCCAGGCGTTCCAGAAGCGGGCCAGCAGCTCCCCCAGCCCGCTGTCCGACGGCTCGGGCAGGGCGGCCTCCACCTGAGCCAGGTAGTCCAGGCGAGCCTGGGCCTCCGCGTGCGCCTGGCGGGCCTCGCGGAGCTGGCGGTCCAGGAACTCGTTCCGCGCCTGGCGGACCCCGCTCACCTGCACTCCGCCACCCACCAGCAGGGTCGTCCGGAAGCGGGACGAGCCCGCAGCGGGCGGAACGGAGGACAACACCACCTCCTGCCGGGTGAAGCCGGGGGTGTTAGCGTTCGCCACGTTGTGGCCAGAGACGTCCATGGCGCGCTGGTGCGCCGACAGCGCGCGGCGGAGCAGCTCGATGGCGGCAAACGTGGACACCCGGACCTCCTTACGTCCAGCGGTCTATGGCGAGGCTCGCGGGGCCGCCCGCAGCGCCCGCGAGCAGCGAGACCACGGTCTGCACGTGTTCCAGGTGCGAACGGACGAGGAGCGCGTTGGCCTTGTTGACGTCCGCCAGTTCCTGGAGCAAGCGGGTCAGGACCTCCCGCTGCTCGGCCAGCCGTTGCCCCACGTCCGGCGGGCTCAGGCGGACCAGCTCCCGCAGGGTGAGCTCGTCTACCCGGCGCCGCAGACGCTCCGCCACCAACTCCAACAGTTGCCGCCGCGCACGCTCCAGGGCCCGCACGTGGCCCACCAGCCGCTCCTGCTCGGCCACGAGCCTCTGCAGGCCGTCCACGTCTCCGCGCACGAGGGCCCGCTGCTCCTCCCGGGCCAGCTCGAGCAGCCGGCGGTGCAGGTCCGCCTCTTCCTGCAGCAGCCCCACG
>BEII01000106.1 GCA_002898935.1 bacterium HR32 | reverse complement strand
GGCCTCAGCCGTCTCGGCCGCTCAGCAATCCGAGAAATGAACGAGGTCGGCGTCGTCGTCGACCTGGCCCACGCGGGTCAGCGCACCGCGCTCGAAGCCATCGAGGCGTCAGAGCTGCCCTGCATCGTCTCTCACGCGAACCCGCGCCGGCTCGCCCCTAACCCTCGCAACCTCACGGACGAGGTCATTCGGGCTGTCGCCGACAGCGGAGGCCTCGTCGGCGTCTGCGGCTGGGGTCCCATCTGTTGGCGGGGGGGACCGTCCCGTCCGACGGTGGAAGACCTGGTCGCGCACATCGAGTACATCGTGGAGCTGGTCGGGATCGACCACGTGGGTGTGGGGTTGGATTCCCCCGCCTCCTCCTCTCCGCGTCTATTCCAGCACGCGGCCGACATCAACACCGCCTACCCCGAGGTCGTCGGCGGATTCGTGGCCCAGTTCGGCCAGACGCTGGATGGTCGTTATGCGGTATCCCTCGGGGAGTTGCCCGGCCTGACTCAGGCGCTGCTCGATCGCGGCTTCCCGGAGGCACACGTGCGCCAGATCCTCGGGCTGAATGCACTGCGCGTGTTCCAGGCGGTCTGGAAGAGGAGCTAGCTCCCACACGGGAGGAAGGGGCTGGCGCGCCCGGAGGGATTCGAACCCCCGACATGCTGCTTAGAAGGCAGCCGCTCTGTCCTCTGAGCTACGGGCGCCCTGCCGCTATTCTAAGCCGTGGCCCCCGCGTGCGGCAGGCCTACCTGCGGCCGGGCCGCGTGGCCTCCCAGACCAGGTGGCCGAGCTCTGGCAGGACCAACTTCTCCATGGCGAGCCGCACGGCAGCCGGCGAGCCCGGCATGGCCAGCAACACCTTCCCCTGCGCGACCCCGCCCACCGCCCGGCTCAGCATCGCCGCAGGGCCCACTTCCTGGTAGGACAGCATGCGGAAGAGTTCCCCGAACCCATCCAGCCGCTTGTCCAGCAGCCCTGAGACGACCTCGTAGGTGCGGTCCCGGGGTGCGATCCCCGTCCCGCCCGTGGTCAGCACCGCCTGGACCGCGGGGTCCTCCAGCGCTTCCTGGACCCACGTCCGCACCTGCTCCGGCTCGTCCGGCACCAGCCCGCGCCGGACGACCTGGTGGCCCGCTGAACGCAGCATCTCTACGATCAACGAGCCACCCTGGTCTGTCTCCAGCGTGCGCGTGTCGCTCACGGTCAGGACCGCGCACCGCACCGGACCCCGTCCCTGCTTCCGGTGCTGGCGGACGCTCTCGCTACTCACCCGCGACCTCCCGAACGGACCAGCCTTCCGCCCCGCCAGGTTCGTCCGCCTGGGTCGGTTCGCCCACCCGCGCGAGGCCCGGCGCCACGATCCAGGCCGTGGCCGCGCTCGCCACCACGAGCGCCCCGTTCACCGCCAGGCTGGTGGCCACCCCCAGGGCGTCCGCGAGCCACCCCGCGAACAGGCTCCCTGCCGGGCCGCTCCCGATCAAGGCCAGGGTGTACAGGCTCATCACCCGGCCCCGGTACCGGTCCTCCACCAACGACTGGATGGTCGCGTTCGTGGCGGACATGTACGCGATGAGGAAGAAGCCGGCCACGGCGATGCCGCCGGCGGCTGCCGGGAGGGTCCGGGTGGCCGAGAAGGCCACCAAACCCAACCCGCTGAGGGCCGCGGAGCCCAGCACGAAGCGCCCGGGCGGTGCGGCCCGCCGACCGGCCACCGCCAGAGCCCCCAGGGTGGCGCCGACCCCCACCGCGGTGAGCAAGATCCCGTTCTCCGCAGGCCCGCCGCCCAACACCCGCACCGTGAACGCGGGCATCACCACCATCCACGCGAACCCGAAGGTGCCGACCGCAGCCAGCAGGAGCAGCATGGCCCGCACCGGCCGGTGGCTGCGCACGTACCGCACGCCGTCCGCGATCTGCTGGAGCATGGTGCCTTCGCTGGCGGCGGAGGCCGGTTCCTGGGGGAGGCGCACCCGCCACATGGGGACGATGACGGCCAGGTAGGACACCGCGTTGGCAGCGAAGCACCACGCAGGCCCGAAGCCCTGGTACACGAACCCCGCGAGGGCGGGGCCGAAGATCCGAGACCCGTTGAAGGCAGCAGAGTTCAGGGCAATGGCGTTGGCCATGTCCTCGCGGCCCACCAGGCTGGGGACCAGCGCCTGGCGGGTCGGCGCGTCCACGGCCATGAGCACCCCGTTCCAGAACGCAAAGGCCACCACGTGTTCGTAACGGACTGCCCCCGCGAACGTCAGCGCCGCCAGGGCGGCGGCGGAAAGCATGTACGCTGCCTGCACCAGCAACAGCAGGCGGCGCCGGTCGTACCGGTCCGCTACGGCACCGCCCGGCAGCGCCAGTAGGAGGGACGGCAGGCTGAAGGCGAACACCACGAGCCCTGTGCGCAGGGCGGACCCCGTGAGCTCGTAGACGAGGAAGGACTGGGCCGTGCTCTGCATCCAGGTCCCCACCAGGGATACGAGCATGCCCGTCCAGTACACGCGGAACGTCCGGTGCCGCAGGGCCCGGAACACTTCAAACCCCCTCCGGCCGGGCGGAGCTAGGTTCCGGGAAGCGGGCGAGCGCCGCCGCCGCCGCCTCCAGCGCCTCGCGCCGCAGCACGTAGTAACGCAGGGGCCCCCGCTCCACCACCCGCACCAGCCTGGCTGCCCGCAGGGCCGCCAGGTGGTGCAGGGCTGTCACGTGGCTCGTGCCCAAGGCCTGGGCCACTTGCTGCGCGTACATCTCCCGGGCGGCGAGCATCCGGAGGATCCGCAACCGCGTCTCGTCGGACAGCGCCCGGGCCACCCGCAGCACCGCTTCCTCCTCCCTCCGGTGGGCTTCCTCCTTCGTCGGCACGACGTAGGTCCGTACCCCTACGTGATCCGCCACCAGGGTGTAAGGCCGCACGAACCACGAGGGGGCCACCACGACCTCGGCCACCACCGTGGGGTCCGGGACGAGCCCTCCCGTGGCCTCCTCGACGAAGGCTTCCGGCGGCAGCCGCTCCGCGAGCCGGCGCTGGGTGACCACGTCACGCTCCACCCGCCGCCGCGCCTCGGCCTCGTGCGCGGCGTACACCCGCTCGTAGAACGCGGTGAGGAGCTGCACCAACTGCTCGCGCAGGACCTGCGGGTCCCGGCGGGCCAGCCGCACGGCCCCGACCCGCCCGAGCTCCTCCGGGAACACCTGCGCGAAGCGCCGCAGGGCGGCTGCACGGGCACGGCCCCGCTCGGCCAACACCGCCCGCAGAGCTTCCCGGGCCGGCCGCGCGGCCCGGGTGCTCGTGAGCAGCACCAGAACCAGCTCGTCCGCGGGCAGGTCTTCCACCTGTCGGATGAACCCCACAACCCCCCGGTCCCGGGCCTGGCGCTCCAGCAGGCTCACGAGCGAGACGAACAGAGCGCGGCCCGCTGCGAAGTCCGCGAGGTGCTGCAGCAGCGTGCGGCCGAGCGCCCGACGGGCCGCCTGGACCCACCCGTCCCCCACGTCGAACTGGAGCCCGCGGCCGTGCCGGGACACCGCGAAGAGCGCCGCGAGGAAGTCGTACACGGGCGAGCCCTCGACCCGCACGTGCAGGGCCGCGGGGGTAGGGGACAGGACGATGGGCCCGGCACTTGTAGGACGTTCTCTACTCACGTGTAGAGTATAGACTACATTCGGAGGCGGGCGCACGGCCGGCCCGCGGAACCCCGCTACGCTTGGGGGAACACCCGCACCCGCTGCGGGTCGAGCCGCAGGACCACCCTTTCGCCAGGCTGCAGACCGACGGCCGGGTCGAGGCCGCGCACCTGGACGCAGGCGCCGTCGTGCAGTTCCACCTCGGCCTGCAGGGTCCAGCCCAGGTAGTCGGTGGCGCGCACCACTCCCGAGAGGGCTCCCGTGCCTGCGTCCGCGGACAGTCGGAGGTGTTCGGGGCGCACCGACACCCAAACCCGCGCACCCGGGGCGAGGGGACCGTCCACAGGGAGTGTGACGGTGGTCCCCGCCACCTGGATCTCCGCCTCCCCGGAGCCAGCCCGTCTCACCACACCGTCGAGGAGGTTCGCGCCGCCCAGGAAGTCCGCCACGAACGGCTCGCGCGGACGCTCGTACAGCTCCCGCGGAGACCCGGCTTGCACCAGGCGTCCGGACTCGAGGAGCGCGATGCGGTCGGAGAGCACCAGCGCCTCCTCCTGGTCGTGGGTGACGTACAGGGTGGTGATGCCCAGCTCGCGCTGCAGCCGGGCGAGCTCTGCCCGCATCTGGACCCGGAGCTTGGCGTCCAGGTTGCTGAACGGCTCGTCCAGGAGCAACAGCCGCGGCCGCACCACCAGCGCCCGGGCCAGAGCGACCCGCTGCTGCTGGCCGCCCGAGAGCTGCGAGGGGAACCGTCCCTCCATCCCCGCAAGCCCCACCTTCTCCAGCGCCTCCGCGACTCTCCGACGTACCTCCGGGCCTGGCACGCGGCGCTCCACCAGGCCGAAGGCCACGTTGTCGAACACCGTCATGTGGGGCCACAGGGCGTAGTTCTGGAACACCATGCCGAGGTGGCGTTCCCACGGCGGCAGACGCGTCACGTCCCGGCTGTCGAAGCGCACCGCCCCCTCGTCCGGGTCCAACAGGCCGGCTACGATCCGCAGCGTGGTGCTCTTCCCGCACCCGCTGGGCCCCAGGAGGGTGAAGAACTCCCCCCGCTCCACGGCCAGGGAGAGGTCCCGCACCGCCTGGGCGTTCCCGAACCGCTTCCCGATCCGGTCGAGCTCCACGGACACCGCCTGCGTGCCGTCCTCCGCCATCCGACCTCCCTCCGGCTACAGGGCCAGCGCGGGCCGCTTGCCGCCGATGCGATTCGCCACGTACGTCCCCACGGCCACGAGCAGCACGGCCACGGTTCCTAAGGCCGCCGCGGCTCCCCGGCCCCGCGGGCTCTGCGCGTACAGGTAGATGCCGTAGCTCAGGGGGCTCTGCTCCACCCGGTTGATCAGCAGGACGGTGGCGCTGAACTCCACCGCGGCCGTCACGAACACGAGCACGCCCGCAGCCACCACCCCGCCCAACAGGAGGGGAAAGGTCACCCGGCGGAAGGTCCGCCAACGTCGCGCCCCGCACACGGCCGCGGCTTCCTCCAAAGCCGGGTGGACCTGGGCCATGGCCGCAGAGGTCGCCCGCACCGCGTACGGCAACCGCCGGGCCACGTACAGGAGGGGGAACACCACCCAAAGGGCCGTCAGAGGTGCGCCGACCCACGGCAGCGCCCACCGGTCGAACACCCGCAGGAAGCCGATGCCGAGCACGACCCCGGGGACTGCGATGGGTGCGGTGGCCGCGAAGTCCACCAGCCCCGGCGCGGGCACGCGACCCCGGTGCTGCAGGTAGGCGATCCCCAGCGCCAGCGCCACCGCCAGCACCGCCGCCGTGGCGCTGTACAGCAGCGTGTTCTGCACAAACTGGGGCGCCCGGAAGAGGATCTCCGCGTAGTGGTCCAGGGTGTAACCCGTGGGCAGGTAGGTGAGGCTCCAAACGCGGCTCACCGACAGCAGGAGGACGCCCAGGTGCGGCAGCAGGCCGAGGAACCCTACGACGGCCGAGAAGGCCAGCAGCACCCAAGCACCCGGCCCGCGCAGCGATTGGCCCGGCCGGCGTCCGCCGGTGGCCAGCGTGGCCACCTCGCGACGCCGGCCCAGGCGGGTGGCGGCCCACACCGCCGCCAGGGCGAGGGCCAGCATGACCACGGAGATGGCGTACCCGTCCGGGTCGTCTCGGGCGATGGTGGTGATCCGGAAGTACGCCTGGGGCCCCAGCATGTTCTTGACGTTCAGGATGAGCGGGGTCCCGAGGTCGTCGGTAGCCCGCACGAACACCAGGATGGCGCCGGCGGCGTACGCGGGCGCCACGAGGGGCAGCGTCACGCGGCGGAGCAACCGTACCCCCCGCGCCCCCGCCACCTTGGCCGCTTCCTCCAGGCTCGGGTCCAGGTTCGCCAGTGCGGCCGTGACCGTGAGGAGGACGAAGGGGAAGTAGTGCAGCGCGTGCGCCAGCACCACGCCCCGCAGCCCTTCCGCGGCCACGAAGGATACCCCGAGGTGGTCCTCCAGGAGGAGCGTCAGGACGCCTGCGCGGCCGAGGGTCTGGTTGAGACCGATGGCCCCGACGAAGGGCGGGATCACCAGCGGCACCGTCAGCCAGGTGAGGAGGAGCGTCTGGCCGGGGAAGCGGTAGCGGGCCAGCAGGAACGCCGGTGGGACCGCCAGGACGCTGGACACCAGCGTGGCCGCCGCCCCCACCACCAGGCTGTTCCGCAGCGACTCGAGGTACAGGGGGGTGTAGAAGAACCGTGCAACGTGCGCCACCGTGAACCCACTCGCGTCCACGAAGGCACCCCGCAGCACGGACGCCATGGGGAGCACGACGAGCAGCGACACCGCGCCG
>BEII01000105.1 GCA_002898935.1 bacterium HR32 | reverse complement strand
CGAAGGACTCGCCGCCGGGCGACAGCCGCACCGCCTCCCCGGGCCGCGCCAGCTGGACCGCCCGGCGGAAGGCCTGCGCCAGCGACCGCACCTCCAGGACCTCCGCGGGGATTCCCCCCAGCGCCTCGCGGAGCGCAGGGGCCGACTCCCCGATCAGGTAGACCGCCCGGACCAAGCTGCGCTCCAGTGCCGCCCGCACCGGCGCGAAGTCCTCGGGCCGGGCCAGCGGCCGTCGGCCGCCGGCGATCAGGACGAAGGGGCGGTCCATGGCTCGCACCGCGGCCGCGGCGGCCGCAGGGTTCGTGGCGAGGGAGTCCTCGTAGTAGCGCACCCCGCGGTGTTCGGCCACGAGCCACAGCCGGTGCGGCAGGCCCCGGAAGTCCGCCAGCGCCTCCGCCATGGCCTGCACGCTGGCGCCCGCGGCCCACGCCGCCGCGCACGCGGCCAGGGCGTTGTACACCGTGTGCTCCCCCGGCACCTTCAGCTCGGCGGTGGGCAGCACCCGTTCGTCCTGCAGACGGATCCACCCGGCTTCCAGCCACGCCCCTTCGCGGGCGTCGCGGCCGAAGGGCACCACGCGGGACCGTACGCGGTCCAGCAACGCCGCCACCACCGGGTTGTCCACGTTGCCCACCGCCACGTCTTGGGGACCCTGGTGCAGGAAGATCCGGGCCTTGCACTGCACGTACGCCTCGAAGGTGCCGTGGTCGTCCAGGTGGTGGGGCTGCAGGTTGGTCAGGACGCCCACCTGGGGGCTGCGGCCGAGGCCGAGGAGCTGGCGGTTGCTGATCTCCAGGACGAGCCGGTCCTCGGGCCGCAGCAGGTGCAGGAAGTACACCGCGGGGGTGTGGGTGCGGTCGTTCCCGCTGGCGTACGCCCGCAGCCCCGACGCCTGCAGCATGCGGTGCACCAGGGTGACCACGGTGAACTTGCCGTTGGTGCCCGTGACCCCCACCACGGGACAGGGGGACAGGCGCAGGACGAGCTCTGTGAGGCTGCAAGCCGGGAGGCCCTGGTCCACCAAGTCCCGCAGGGGCGCGTTCTCGGGCTTGCGGAACCACGCCTGGGGCAGGAAGACCACCTCCGCGGACTCCACGCCCTCCAGGTAGCGGTCCCGCCACCGCACGGGTTGTGCGAGCCACCAGCGGATCCGCGCCGCACGCGTCTGCGGGTCCATCCACGGGTGCGTCCGCTCGAACACCTGGGGAAACGTCTCGGGAGTCTGCAGGTCGTGGCACGTGGCGCAGACCCCCTGCGTCCACAGGAACTCCGCCACCGCAGACCCCTCGGTGCCGCTGACGCCCAGCACGTGGACCTGTCGGCCCCGCAGGGCCGACAGGGCGGGGTGCTCCAGCCGGGGCAGCTCCGGCGCCCCCTCCGTCACCGTTTGCGCCTGTGCCTGCTGCGACACGCTACCCGACCCACGTCCAGCCGACCGCGGCCGCCAGGGCGGCCACGAGCCAGAGTCTCGTCACGATCTTGGTCTCGTGCCATCCCACCAACTCGAAGTGGTGGTGTAGGGGGGAGCTGCGCAGCACCCGACGGCCCCCGGTCAGTTTGAAGTACGCCACCTGCACCACCACGGACAGCGCCTCCAGCACGAACACCACGCCCACCACCACCAGCAGCGCCTCGGTCTTCGTCAGCACCGCGAGGGCTGCCAGCGCCGCCCCGAGGGACTGGGAGCCCACGTCGCCCAGGATCAGCTGTGCCGGGTGCGCGTTGTACCAGAGGAAGCCAAGGCAGCCGCCCAGCAGCGCCACCGCCAGCGCGGCGAGCTCGGGATGGCCGGTGCGCAGTCCCGCCAAGGCGTACACCGCCAGGGCGAGCGCCACGGTGCCCGCGGCGAGCCCGTCCAGGCCGTCGGTGAGGTTCACACCGTTCGCGAATCCCACCACGAACACCGCCGCGAAGGGGATGTACGCCCAACCGAGATCCCACGACCCGCCCCAGGGCAGCGCGACGGCAGTGCCGCCCGCGGTCGTGGAGGCCGCGTACCAGCCTACGCCCAGGGCGACGGGAACCTGCAGGGCTAGCTTCTCCCGTGCCCGCAGCCCCAGGTTGCGGCCCCTGCGCAGGCTGAGACAGTCGTCGGCCAGCCCCACCGCGCCGTACGCCCCTGCGGCGGCGGAAGCGACCGCCAGCGCGGGGCTCCAGGACCCGAAGGCGACGAGAGCCGCCGCCGCGGCGCCCAGCACCACCACGCCGCCCAGGGTGGGGGTTCCGGCCTTCTCTCGGTGGCGCGGGGGCGCGTCCTCCCGGATGGGCTGGCCGGCCACCCGCCGCAGGTAAGGCAACAGCAAGGGCACGGCCGCCACCACCAGCCCCGCGGACAACAGGGCCACCAGCAGGAGCCGGTCGGTCACCGTCTCTCCAGCCCTTCCACGACCCGCTCAAGACCCAGGGCCCGGGAGCCCTTCACCAGCACCAGGTCACCGGGCCGCACGCGCGCGCTCAGCGCCGCGCTCGCCTCCTCGGCGTCGCGGACCCACACCACGGCCTCTGCGGGCAGCCCGGACTCACGCGCGGCCCCGGCGAGGGCTCTCGCGCCTTCCCCCACCGCGATCAGGACCGCGAACCCCTCCCGCGCGCACCGCGCGCCGGCTTCCTCGTGCGCGCGCGAGGCCAACGGCCCGAGTTCCCGCATCTCGCCGAGCACTGCCACCACACGGCGGCCGCCGCGCAGCGCCCGGACCGCGGCGAACGCCGCCTCCAGGGACTGCGGGCTCGCGTTGTACGCGTCGTTGACCAGCACCCCGCCGCCCTCCAGCTCGGCCACGCTGAGCCGCAGGGGCGGCGTGCGGAAGTGTACAAGCGCACGCGCGCCTTCTTCCAGCGGCACCCCGCACACCTGGCCCACCGCCAGCGCCGCCAGCGCGTTGTGCACGAGCTGCGGCGCCGGGACCGGCAGGAACACCGACGCGGAACCCTCCGGGGTCCGGACGCGAAAGCGCACCCCAGGCCCTTCCGGCTGCACGTCTTCGGCGCGTACGTCCGCGTCGGCGGCGAAGCCGAACCGAAGCACCCGGGCCCGTGTGAGGCGCGCCATCCCAAGCACCCGTGGATCGTCCGCGTTCAGCACCGCCACCCCTTCGGGCGGCAACGCCTCCACCAACTCGGCCTTGGCGCGGGCCACGGCCTCCAGAGAACCGAGCAGCTCCAGGTGCGAAGGGCCCACGCACGTCACGACACCCACCTGGGGGCGTACCACAGCCGCCAGCTGGGCGATCTGCCCGAGCCCCCGCATGGCCATCTCCACCACTACGTAGCGGTGCGCCGCCGTCGCCCCGAACAGGGTCAGGGGAACCCCCAGCTCCGCGTTCCAGTCCGGCTCGGACGCCCAGGTGGGGTAGCGCCGGCGCAGCACCGCGGCGGTCATGGCCACGGTGGTGGTCTTGCCCACGCTGCCCGTCACGCCCACCGCCACCGCCGGAAGCTCCGCCCGCCACCGGCGGGCCAGGGGCAGCAGGCTTGCGCGGGTGTCCGGTACCCACACCAGCGGGACCTCCACCGCCACCGGCTCGCAGACGAGGGCCGCACGGGCTCCACGGCGCGCCGCGTCCCCGACGAAGGCGTGGCCGTCGCGTGCCCTCCCGCGCAGCGCCACGAACAGGGCGCCGGGGCTGGACGCGCGGCTGTCCGTGACCACCCGGTGCACGCAGGTGTGCGGGTCACCCCGCAGCACGCGGCCGCCCACGGCGTCCGCCACCTGTGCGACCGTCAGGACGGGGTTGGGGAGGCCCACGGTTGCGAACGTGTCCAGCCCAGCTCCCGCAAAGCTTCCCGTGCCTCCGCGCGGTCGTCGAAGGGCACGGTCCGGTCCCGGAAGATCTGCACGGTCTCGTGCCCCTTCCCGCACAGCAACACGACGTCCCCCGCCCCGGCCGACCCCAGCGCCCTGCGGATGGCCTTCCTGCGGTCTGGCTCTACCTCCCACGACGCCCGCGCCCGGCCCTCGCGGCGCGCTTGCTCCATGCCCGCCACGATGTCGGCCACGATGGCCAGCGGGTCCTCGCTGCGCGGGTTGTCGGAGGTGACGACCACCCGGTCGGCGAGCTGTGCGGCCACCGCTCCCATGCGGGGCCGCTTGGACCGGTCACGGTCACCGCCGCAGCCGAAGGCCACCACCACCCGGCCGCGCGCCACCTCCCGCGCGGTCGCCAGGGCGTTGGCGAGCCCGTCCGGCGTGTGCGCGTAGTCCACGACCACCAAGAACGGCTGGCCGGCTTCCACCCGCTCGAACCGGCCGGGGATGTTCTCCACGGACTCCAAACCTTCTGCGACGCGTCGAAGCGGGATCCCGTAGTGCAAGCCCACCCCGGCTGCGCACAGCGCGTTCGCCACGTTGAACCGGCCCACCAGGCGTAACCGCACGCCCTGCCGTCCAGCGGGCGTGACCAGGGTGAAGGTGGAACCTTCCGCGGTGACCCGCACGTCCTCGGCCCGCACCGAGCCCTCCCGAAGCCCGTAGGTGAGGACCGGGGCCCGGCTTCGGGCAGCCATGTACGGGCCGTGGGGGTCTTCCTGGTTCACCACCGACACCCCTTCAGGGTCCACCCTCTCGAACAGCTTCGCCTTCGCGTCGCGGTACGCCTCGAAGGTGCCGTGGAAGTCCAGGTGATCCTGGGTGAGGTTCGTGAACGCCGCCACGCGGAAGCGGACCCCACCCACGCGGCCCAGGACCAGGGCGTGGGAGGCCACCTCCACCGCGGCTGCACGCAGCCCGGCCGCTCGCATCCGGGCTAGCAGGGCGTGGAGGTCGGGCGCCTCCGGGGTGGTGCGCTCCAGAGCTTCCCAGCGGTCCCTGTACCAGGCTCCCAGGGTCCCCACCACCCCGCAGGGGACACCGCCGGCCTCCAGCACGGCGCGCACCAAGAAGGTCACCGCGCCCTTGCCGTTGGTGCCCGTAACTCCCACCACGTCCAGGGCGTGGGACGGGTGGCCCCAGAAGGTGGAGGCCACCAGGCCCAGGGCCTCCCGCACGGACGGCACCACCACCTGCGGGACCGACAACCCCACGGCCTGCTCCACCAGCAGGGCGGCCGCACCGCGCGCGCACGCCTCGGCGCAGAAGTCGTGGCCGTCGTAGCGGCTGCCCCGGACGGCGCAGAACAGGTCCCCGGGCCGCACGCTTCGGGAGTCGTAGGCGATGCCGGTGACCTCCACGTCCCCGCCGACCTGCTGAAGGACGCTGAGACCTGCCACGAGATCCGAAAGCCGCACGCCAGACCCTCCGGCCCGCGCCGCGGGCCGCTCCCATTATAGGTGTCAGTCGCCCTCCACCCGCGATCCGGGGCGGCCGCCCCCAGACCCGCTGGGCGGGATCCCCAGTGCCCACAGGGTCTGCGCCGCGATGCGGGCGAACGCTGGCGCCGCCACCACGCCGCCGTAGTACACGCCGCGGGGCTCGTCCACCACCACCAGCACCACCACCCTGGGCCGGTCCGCGGGGACCACGCCCACGAAGGACGCCACGTACCGGCCTGCCTCGTAGCCACCGGACGGCGAAGGCTTCTGTGCCGTCCCGGTCTTGCCTGCCACCCGGTACCCTTCCACCGCGGCCGCGGTACCCGTGCCGTCGGTGACCGTGCGCTCCATCATGGCGAGGAGGGAGGCCGCGACCTCGCGCGGCAGCACCCGGGGTGCGGGTGTCGGGTCGACCAGCCGGCGCAGCTGGCCTTGGGGCTCCCGCACCGCCGCGGCCACGTGGGGCCGCACGAGGCGGCCGCCGTTCGCGATGGCGGCCACGAACCGCGCCACCTGCAAGGGTGTGGCAGCCACGCCCTGGCCGATCGCCACCACGTACGGGTCCGTGCCGCTCCACGCGGACAGAGGCCTGAGGATCCCGGGGGACTCGCCGGGCAGGTCCACCCCCGTGGGCCTGCCGAACCCGAAGCGCTCGAGCGCCCGATGGAGGGGCTGTGCGCCCAGCCGCGCGCCCACCTGGGCCGCGCCCACGTTGCACGAAAGCCGTACGATGTCGACCAAGCTGACCACGCCGTGCGCCTGGCCGTGCGCCTCGCGGATAGTGTGTCCGCCGGGCACGCGCAAAGACCCGGGGCAGGTGAAGTGGGAGGTGGGGCTCACCACGCCCGCCTCCAGAGCCGCGGCCAGTACCGCGAGCTTGAGCGTGGAACCCGGCTCGTACGCTTCCGCCACCGCACGGTTGCGCCAGGCTTCCTCCGGGAAGTCCGCGTAGCGGTTCGGGTCGTAGCGCGGGGCACTCGCCAGCGCCAGGAGTTCGCCCGTGTGCACATCCATCACCACCACCGCGCCGGCTGCGGCGCGGTACTCCGCCACGGTGCGGTCCAGCTCCCGCTCCGCCACGTGCTGGACCACGCGATCCAGGGTGAGGACGAGGTCCGCGCCGTCCTGCGGCTGCACCAACACCTGTCGGCCCTCCAGGATCTCGCGACCCAGGGCGTCCCGCACGCGCAGCACCCG
>BEII01000104.1 GCA_002898935.1 bacterium HR32 | reverse complement strand
CTCCCGCGTGCGCCGAGAGCAGCACGAGCGCCCGCACCTCGGGGTGCCTGGCGGCGTAGCAGGCGCCCAGCAGGCCGCCGTTGCTGTGGCCCACGACCACGGGGTCAGGGAAGCCCCGCCGCGCGAGGTAGCGGCCCGCCAGCTCGTTGTCCTCCAGCCCTTCCGCCACCGTCTGGAAGGCCCCGCCCACGGGCTTTCGGCTGTCCCGGGTGCTCACGGTGTCGTGGCCTCGCCGGTTGAAGGCCAGCACCGCGAACCCCACCTCGACCAGGCGGGGTGGCAGAAACCGCGCGGGGCCCGTGTAGAAGTTCATCTGGTTGCCGTGGAAGTACAGGACTCCTCCCTGGGCTTTGCCCTCCGGCCAGTACAGCAGCCCGTCCAAGGGCACGGTGGGCGTCGGGATCTCGACCCGTTCCAGGCGCACCGGGCTACGCCCCAGACCCGCCGAACCGTTCCAGGATCAGGGCCACGTGCTTGATCCCCTGCATGTAGTCCTGGATCCGGATGTTCTCGTTGGGGGCGTGCACGTTGGTCCCCGGATACCCGACGCCGGTCCCCACCGCGGGGGTGCCGAAGCGGCCGCACACCACGTCCATGGGGCCTGTGGCGGCCATCAGGGGGTAGATCACAGGCTCGCGGCCGTAGACCTCCCGCGCCGCATCCGCCACCACCCGCACGATCTCCGCGTCCGGCGGCGTGCGGGCGGGGTCTTCCAGCCCCATGGGGACCACCTCGAGGTCCGCAAAGCCGTGCTGCGCCAGGTGGGCCCTGAGCTTCTCCAGCACGTCTGCGGCTCTCTGCCGCGGGACCAGGCGGAAGTCGATCTTCGCCCGGGCGACCCTGGGCAGGACCGTCTTGGAGCCCTCTCCGGTGTAGCCGGCGAGGAGACCGCAGATGGTGCAGGTGGGCTGGTACAGGTGGCGTTTGAGGAGCTCGACGCCAGCCAGCCCCAACAGGAAGCGCTCGATCCCGAGGTCCCGCAACAGGGCGGGGTCGTCGCGGGTGGCCGCGATGCGCCGCAGCCAGTCCATCTCCTGCGGGGTGGGCTCCTCCACGTCCTCGTAGAAGCCCTCGATGAGGACCCGCTCGTGGCGGTCCTTCAGGGTCGCGAGCGCCCAGACGAGCCGCCAGGCGGGGTTGGGGACGATGGTCGCCATGGAGGAGTGCAGGTCGCGGTTGGCGCCACGCGCCACCAGCTCCACGTAGCAGATCCCCTTGACGCCGAGGTACAGGTTCGGGACGTCGTGGTGGTCCTTGCTTCCCGACTCCCACAGGCAGCCGTCCGCCCGGAAGTAGTCGGGGTACGCCTCTGCGTACCGGTGCAGGTTGGGGCTCCCGATCTCCTCCTCGCCCTCGACTAGGAACTTCACCGTCACCGGCAACGAGCCCCGGACCTGCCGGAGCGCCTGCACTGCGCACAGGCGCGCGACCAGATTGCCCTTGGTGTCAGCCACGCCCCGACCGTACAGCCGGCCGTCCCGGACCGTGGGCTCGAAGGGAGGAGAAGCCCACTCGTCCAGAGGGTCGGGTGGCTGCACGTCGTAGTGCTCGTACACCAGGAGCGTCTTGCCCGAGCGGCCCGGGAACTCGCCGTACACGAGCGGTGCCGCTTCCGGAAGCCGCAGGACTTCCACCCGGGCCCCGGCTTCTTGCAGCATCCGGGCCACGAGTTGCGCGCACTCCTCGATTCCCACGCCCTGGGCCGCGATGCTAGGCTGGCGCACCAGCCGGGCCAGGGTGTCCAGGTACGCCTGGATGTTGCGGTCGATGTGGTCGAAGACGTCTCGCACGGTCCCTCCCGGTGGTGGCCTTTCGGGGCCTACCGCGCCGCGACGAGAACAGGATACGGAGCCGACTGGCCTGCGGCAAACCGGTCCGACCACGGCTCGAGCTCCGCCAGGAGCGCGGCCACGTCCACTCCGCAGGCCTCCGCCGTACCGGCCTGGAGGCGGCGGACGGCGCGCCGCAGCAGCGTAACCGCGCCGTGGCGGTTCCCCTTCTCGTGGTGGTAGAAGGCCGCGGCGAGCTGGACGAGACCGTGGTAGAAGTCGCGGCGCGGACCTGCGCTCTCCCGCCACAGGCCTTCGAAGTACTCGTGGCAGGCGAAGAACAGGCCGAAGTCGAACAGCACGAGCCCGCGGTACACCTCGTCGGGGACGCCGGGTGGTGCGGCGCGGGACACGAGGAAGGCGGTGGCCCCTTCGAGACGGGTCACCTGCGTGTGAAAGTACGGCCAGTAGGGTCGGTACGGCCGCGGGAGGGCCACCCGCCCCCGGCCACGCCACAGCAGGCGCGCGCGCACGAGAGTCCGTAACCCGTCCTCACGCACGGCTTGGCGGAGCGCAGCGCCGAGAGCGCGCGCTCGGGCCGCCACGGTGGCTTCAGGCTGTGCCTCTCCCCCGGACGCGCAACGCGCGTACGCGGCCGCCCACGCCACGAACCCCGCGTGGTGGGGATCGGAGGCCGCCTGCAAGGTCAACTCACTCAGCGTGTGCTTCAGCCGGATGTACAGGACTGCGCTCCAACAGCTCCTTCAGGCGTTCCGGTCCGTCCGTGGGAGGTGCGCACGAGGTGCCCACGCAGACGAACGCCACCGGCCCTGGACCCGCGCGGTCGGCCATGGCGCGGGCCGGCTCCGGCAGCTCCCCTCCCGGCTGCACCCACGACAGGATACGGTCGGGGTGCGCCGCGTGCCACGCGGCCTGCTGCAGGGCGCGGGCCGTGGGGTGGGCGGGGTCGCCTGCGACCACCACGTGCGCGGGGGGCCGGAGGGCGCGGCTTGCGGCCAGGAAGTACGCGGCCGCGAAGTAGCCGTAGGCCCGCGCCACCGCCGCGAAACCCCGGAGGACCTCCTGCGCCCGGTCGGACCACCGTCGGTTGCCCGTCACCACCGCCAGATCCTGCAAGAACAGCGCGGCCGTGCCGTTCCCGGACGGCGTGGGCGAGTCCTGGATGGGTTTGTAGGGGAGTTCCAGGCCCGGGCCGCGCGCCTGGTGCCGGGGGACGTCGAAGTAGCCACCCTCCGCAGGGTCGCGGTACTCCGCGTCCAGCACCTCCGCCAGCCGGATCGCCACGTCCAGGTACCGCCGCTCGCCCGACAGCCCGTAGGCCGCGAGGAGCGCCCGACCCATGTGCACCTGGTCGTCCAGGGTGCGGGGACCCGCGGGGTCGTGCAGCGCGTGGGAGAACCCGCTGTCGTCCTGGTAGGCCTCGCGCAGGAACCGGGTGAGGGTGGCGGTCGCCGCTCGGACGTACCGATCGTCGCCGGTGACCTGGTGCGCCTGCAGCAGGCCGAGGGCGGCCATCCCGTTCCAGGAAGCGTATAGGCTGCGGTCCACCGCGGGCGCGGGACGGGCCACCCGGGCCGCGCGCAGCTTCGCCACCGCGCGCTCCAGCACCGCCTCCACCCGGTCGCGGGCCCAGCCCAAGCGTTGCGCGATCTCCTCAGGCGTCGCCGCCACCCACAGGACGTTGCGGCGCGGGTCGTGGTGCATCTCTCCGCGCTCGTCCAGGTCGAACCGCAGCCGCACCACTTCCAGCTCCTCGACCTCCAGCACCCGGGCGGCCTCCTCCACCGTCCAGGTGAAGAAGTCGCCGTCGTCCCCGGGTCCCGTGTCCGCGTCCTGACTGGCGCCGAAGCCGCCCGCGGGGTCCAGCAGGACCTCCAGCAGGAAGCCTGCGGTACCCTCCACCACGGCCCGGTACAGGGGGTCCGGCCACAGGGCGTAGGCGCGGCTGTAGGTGGCGAGCAGCGCTGCGTTGTCGTACAGCATCTTCTCGAAGTGGGGGACGCACCACCAGGCGTCGGTGCTGTACCGGTGGAAGCCTCCGCCCAGTTGGTCGTAGATGCCGCCGCGGGCCATGGCGTCCAGCGTGCGGCGGAGGACTACCTCCATCCACCCCTCTTTGCGGTAGGCGTAGTGGTACAGGAGCAGGTCCAGGGCGCTGGGGTGTGGGAACTTCGGAGCCGCACCGAAGCCGCCGTAGCGGATGTCAAACGCGCGGCTCAGCTCGTCGAGCACCGCGTCGACGTAGGAGGCCTCCACCTCGCCGGGCGCGGAGGCGACCTGCGCCCGCCGCAACTCCTCCACGAGCTTGCGCGCCGCCTCCCGGGTACGGTCCCGCTCTCGCCGGTAGGTCTCGGCCACGCTGCGGAGTACCCGCAGGAACCCGGGACGCCCGTAGCGGTCTTCCTTGGGGAAGTAGGTGCCGCCGTAGAAGGTGTGGCCCTCCGGGGTCAGGAAGGCGGTCAGGGGCCAGCCGCCCTGCCCCGTGAGGGCACTCACCGCGTGCTGGTACCGGGCGTCCACGTCCGGACGTTCGTCCCGATCTACCTTCACGGGCACGAAGTGCTCGTTGATGAAGGCGGCGACCTCGGGGTCCTCGTAGGACTCGTGGTCCATGACGTGGCACCAGTGGCACCACGCGGCCCCGATGTCCAGCAGCACCGGCTTGTCCTCCCGCCGCGCCCGCTCGAAAGCCTCCTCACCCCACGGGTACCAGTCCACGGGCTGGTGTGCCGCGGCGCGCAGGTAGGGGCTTGCGGCGTTCGCGAGACGGTTGGCCATCCCTCTCTTATGGTACGCCTCAGAGCGGCGAGTCTGGAGAGAAGCGGGGAGGGCGCCTTTCGCGGAGGCTCTCAAGCCCCTCCGCGGCGTCGCGGGTGACGAAGCCGAGGAACTCCAGAGCCGTGGAGGTGTCGAACAGGGGCCCTGCCACGCGCAACCAGTTGTTCAGGGCGTACTTGGTCCAGCGGACCGCGTTCGGGCTGGATTCCGCCAGGCGGCGCGCCACGGCGCGCGCGGTGGCCTCCACCTGGTCGTCCTCCACGCAAAGCGCAACCAACCCGAGGCGCTCGGCCTCCTCGCCCGACAGCGGCTCGTTGAGCAGCAGATGATACTTGGCCTTGGCCAGGCCCACCAACAGGGGCCAGCACAGGACCGCGTGGTCGCCTGCCGGCACCCCGAGCCGCACGTGTCCGTCCAGGAGGCGGGCGGACCGCCCCACCACCGACACGTCCGCCAGGAGGGCGACCGCCAGCCCCGCACCCACGGCCACGCCCTGGACTGCGGACACCACGGGCCGGGAGCAGTTCACGAGCCCGTACACCAGGTCCCGCGCCTCCCGCCATACCCGCAGCCGTACCCGCTCGTCCTCCTGGATGCGTTGCACGAGGGCCAGGTCACCCCCGGAAGAGAAGTTCCCACCCTCTCCCCGGACGAGGACGGCGCGCACCGCCGGATCCTGGTCCAGGTCCTGCCAGATCCGGGCGAGCTCTGCGTGGGCCTCCTCGGTGATGGCGTTCAGCGTCCGCGGATTGTCCAGCACCAGCTCCACCACGCCAGGGTGTTCCTCGTGGACGCGGAGCGCCCGGTAACGGGAGCGCCAGTCTGTCGGTCGCATGCTGAGCCTCCGGGTTGTGGCGGTCGGGCGGCCGGCCCCCGTCCCATGGTAGGCAACGGGGAACGCCGCGTCAGTCGGGCGGGGCCTTGAGGGCTTCCACGTAGCGCAGCCGCAGGTCGGCTACGTGCATGAGCAGCTCGCTCAAACGGTCCCCGTGGATGCGGTGCTGCAGGAGGTCGACGAGGGCGCCCGCCGCGTCGATGGCGAAGCGCGCCTGCTCCAGGTCCTTCTGGCCTTTGCCGGGGATCAAGCCGAGGTGCAGCCTCGCCTGGTGGGCGAGGAGCATCACGCACCAGACCACCACCTCGGTGGCGGGCGAAGCCTCGAGGGCAGCGACGGGGCTGAACTCCTCCTCTTCCATGCCGGCCTCCGACGGGATCTATGCCCTCACCCGCGCCGTTCCAGACCTCCCACGCCCGCTGCGGGGGTTCGGGTCAGCCACTGGAACACGCCCACGAGAAGGACAGCACCCCCGGCCACCGCGTCCAGGGCCAGGGAGGGGTAGATCAGCAGCAGCCCGGCGGCCACCAACACGGCCCGCTCCGCCCACGTGGCCTCGCGCAGCAACCAGCCGTTCACGCCTGCGGCCAGCGCCGTGAGGCCCAGCAGGGCTGTCAGCACCGTTTTCAGGACGACTGGGAGCGGGGCGTGCAGGAGGAGACCCATGCCGTCCGGGTGGACGGTGAACATGAAGGGGACCACGAAGGCCGGCAGGGTGTACTTCCACGCCATCATCATGGTGCGGAAGGCGTTGCCACCCGTGAGCGCGGAGGCCGCGAGAGGGCTCAGGCCCACCGGGGGCGAGACCTCCGACAGGATGGCGTAGTAGAAGATGAACATGTGCGCCGCGAGCTCGTGGACGCCGAGCTTGATCAGGGCGGGCGCGATGATGGCGGCGGCGATGATGTACGTGGCCGTAATCGGCAACGCGAGGCCCAGGATCCACAGCGCCACGCCGGAGTACACGAGGGTCAGCAGCAGGTGGCCGCCTGCCAGGTCTACGATGATGCCCGACAGCTTGAGGCCCAGGCCCGTCAGGGTGATGACGCCCACCACGATGCCGGCCACCGCACACGTTACCGCCACGGTGAGCACCTGCTTGGTGCCGTTGGC
>BEII01000103.1 GCA_002898935.1 bacterium HR32 | reverse complement strand
CCACGCCCCTCAGCGCCCACACGCCTGGGAACGCCTTGTGCACGCCGACGAGGCGGAGGGCGGGCCCTGGGCTACTGGGCGGTGTAGCCGCCATCGACGGCGAGAACGGCACCGGTGGCATAGCCGCAGGACTCCGAGGCGAGGAACACGATGGCTTCCGCGATCTCCTCTGCCCTTCCGAGCCGGCCCAGGGGACGGATGGTCTCGAGGCGCCGGCGGGCGGCCTCCGGGTCGGCCGCCCGCCGCACCGCCTCCTGCACCAAGGGGGTGTCCGTGGTCCCCGGGCACACGCAGTTCACGCGGATCCCGCGGGCAGCGAGATCCACCGCGAGGCTCTTGGTGAACATGACGAGCCCTGCTTTGGACACGTTGTAGGCCAGCTGCCGGGGGATGGCCACCAGCCCGGCCTCCGACGCCACGTTCACGATCACCCCACCGCCTTGCCGCGCCATGACCGCGGCCGCGTGCTTCGCACACAGGAAGGGACCGGTGAGGTTCACACGGAGCACCTCTTCCCACAACGCCAGGTCGGTCTCCAGGAGGTCGCCCTGCCGATACACCCCCGCGTTGTTCACCAGCACGTCCAGCCGCCCGAAGGCGTCCACCGTGGCGCGCACCGCGCGCTGCGCGCCGTCTGGGGTGCCCACGTCCACCGCGACCGCGATGCCTTCCGCGCCGGCTGCCCGTACCCTGCGGAGCGTCTCTTCGGCCGCCTCGGCGGAGCGGCTCACCACCGCGACCCGGTTTCCCCGGGCCGCGAAGGCCAGGGCCGTCGCCTGGCCGATCCCCTTGCCAGCGCCCGTCACGAGCACGACCGGTGCTTCCACGGCGCCCTCCCGCAGCGTCCAGACCACCCCGGTCTCTTCATTTCGAAGCGTTCTCGGACACGCGCCTAGCGGACCCGGGCCGCCCGCTTGATGGCTTCCCAGTCGATGGGCTCGAGCTTCGGGTTGGGGTAGAAGAGCTGGTGGTTGCCCCGGTACACGGTCCGCGGTCGGATGTCGAACACCCGGGGGACCTGCTGGCCCAGGGCGAGCATCACGCCGAACTTCGTCCCGTACCAGCCCCACTCCGGGAACCCGTGGTGGGTCTCCGCGACGATCTTGCCCTCCCCGATCCGGGCGGTGGACTCCGGTGTCACGTCGTTGGTGAAGATGGCCACCTTCTCGTCGCCGACGCGCGGCCCCTCCTGGGCCAGCTCCAACCGCCCCAC
Organism: bacterium HR32; assembly: GCA_002898935.1. GTDB lineage: Bacteria > Sysuimicrobiota > Sysuimicrobiia > Sysuimicrobiales > Sysuimicrobiaceae > Tepidifontimicrobium. The sequence goes on along the minus strand of BEII01000103.1, from coordinate 5,305 downwards.
GGCCTCCGCAGCCAGCATGGCGCCGAGCCCCATCTCGTTGGACGCCGCCCAGATGGCGTCGAGCCCGGTGGGCCAGCGGGTCAGGTAGTCCTCCGCCACCCGCCGCCCCTTCTCCCGGTTCCAGTCCGCGGGCTTGATGTCCAGGATCCGGATGTTGGGGAACGCGGAGACCACCTTGCGGAACCCGTTCACCCGCGCGGTGGAGAAGAAGCCACCCGCGATCCCCTCGATCACGCCCACGTTCACGCGGATGTCCCCGCGGTTCTGGAAGGTCCGGTACACCTGCTGCCACCAGGCGAGGTCCAGGTACTGGTCCTGCCGCACGGCCACCCGAGATCCAGCGCCCAACACCCCCGGGCCGCCGAAGTAGTCCACCAAGGAGTACGCGGACACCATGGCCGCCACGGTGTTGTCGAACCCAATGTAGGAGGCCACCTGGACCCCGCGGATGGGCTCCAAGAGGTTCACGATTATGACCGGGATCCGGGCCGCGTTGGCCTTGCGGATGGCGGGGATGATGACCTCCACCTCGATGGGCGAGATGGCGATGACGCTGCACCGCCTCTGGATGAAGTCTTCGATGATCGCCACCTGCGTGGCGAACTCTGTGTGGGCCGCGGGGGCCCGGCTCACCACCTGGACCGGGATCCCGTGCTGCCGCGCCTCTGCCGCGGCCTTCTCGAAGAAGTCGGTGGCGGTCTTGAAGACCCCCGTGATGTCCGGCGGCGTCCAACACAACGTGATCCGCTGTGGGAGCCTGGGCGCTGCCTCGCTCCCGACCCCCGTGGGGCCGAGCACTCCGAACGCGACAACCACCGCCGCGACCAGCATCCACCTTCGCATGCGCACCCCCCCCTTCTCGTGTGCTGGTGTCCTGGCACCGCGTAGTCCCGGCTCTCACCCCCTCGCGCGTCACCGCTCCAGACGGATGCGGTACCGGTAGCGGTCTGCGGGGTAGAAGCCCTCCACGTACTCCACCGCCCGGCCGTCCTTGGCGAACGTGCCACGGCGGATGATCAAGACCGGTTCTCCCTCCTCGATGCCGAGTTCGGCGGCGGTGTACTCGTCCGCCACCCCCGCCTCGATGATCTGCACCGCCTCGCCGAGCCGGATCCCGTACTTCCCCTCCAGCAGCTCGTAGAGGGAGCCGGAGAAGTCCTCCCGCGGATCCACCCCCAGGGACACGGGCAGGTACGAGACCAGCAGGACGACGGGTTGACCGCTGGCGCACCGCACGCGCTCGATCCGCAGGAAGGGTTCGTCGGCAGCAAGGCGCAGGGTCTCGCGCACCCGGCGGGGCGGTGTTTGCACCACCTCGACCTTGGTGCTCCGAGTAGAAGGCTCGAGGCCCACCGCGCGCATCTCCTCGGTGAAGCTCAGCAGGCGGGGCAGGGGTTCCACGATCTTCGGAGGCGCCACGAACGTCCCTTTGCCTTGCTTGCGGATCAACAGGCCCTCCATGACCAGCTCCGACAGGGCCTGGAGGACCGTGGCGCGGCTCACGCCGTAGATCTCCTGAAGCTCCGGCTCTGAAGGGATGGTCGAACCGGGGGCCCACTCGCCCGCTTCGATCCGGCGGCGGATGTCCTCCCGGACCTGGTAGTACAGCGGGATCACGCTGTGCAGGTCTACCCGCGCCACCCGATCCCCCCAAAAGACCTGACGTCCAGACGATAGGATGTCCGTATGAGTCACTGCAAGCGACCCTTTGTTCGATTTGGGTCGTCGCTAGGTGCCTTTGCTGGTAACCCGACTCTTGAGGTGGCTTAGTCCCCGTAGTAGATGCGGATGGCCTCGGGATCCCAGATCTCCAGGGGGTCTCTGGCCGCGTGGGCAGGCTCCCGAAGGCGGTGGTAGGCGCCCGCGAAGAACAGGAGCGGTCGCAGGGGCGCCTGAGAGCGGTGCAGGGCTACGACTCTACCCAAGAACAGCCGGTGGTCCCCCGCCTCCACCACCTGGTGCCGGGCACAGCCCACGCTCGCTAGACATCCCTCGAGCCGTGGCCCTCCAACCCACGGCTCCAGGCGGTACGGCGGGGGCTCGGCGGCCTGCCACATGCCGGCGAAGTAGCGCGACAGCGCTTCTTGGTCCTCGGCCAGGATGTTGAGGGCAAACCCGGCCGCCTCCTCCAGGAAGCGGTTCATCCGGGCGCCCTTCCCGACGGACACGCAGACCAGCAACGGGTCCAGGGACACGGACATGACCGCGTTGGCCGTCATAGCGTGCACCCGAGCGTCTACGGCCGCGGTCACCACCGCGACCCCGGTGGCGAACAGGCCCATGACCCGCCGGAACTCCCGGGGGTCGGGGGCTGGCGGGTGCGCGTCAGTCGCGGACAACCGGGGCCTCCGCCGGCAGGGCGGGAGCCTCTCGCTCCGCCCGCTCCAGGAACTCCCGGACCCGCTCCATGTACGGCCGGCGGTCGTAGCTCTGGAACATGGCACCGGCCATGCGCACCGGGTCCCCGAAGAAGAAGCGTTCGTACAGCACCTGCCGGGAGCCGAAGGCACTGAGGGCGATGTCCCAGGCGAGCCGGAACAGCTTGATGCGGTCCACCGCGTCCGCCCGCGCCGCCTGGTAGTACCGCCGGATCTCCGGGCCCATGGGCCCTCTAAGGTCCTGCTCCGTGGGGATGGCCATGAACCCCGAGGCCCCCAGCTGCTGCAGGATCTCCACCAGGCGCGGGTAAGCGCGCACGTACAGGTTCCGGGCGGCGTCCAGGGGAGGCCAGGCGGGCTGCAGCACGCCCCAGCGGTTGGACTGCGCCTCCACCTCGCTGGCCACCAGAAACGCCCGCATGGCCTCCAGGACCACGATGATCTCCGCGATCTTCTCGTGGACGTGCTGGAACCCCTCGATGGCGATGGTGTCCACAATCAGGGAGGCCACCCCGAGCAGGAACTCCGTCTTCGCTACGTTCTTCGTGACCACCTGGTGGGCCATGAAGGCCACCGCCCCCGTGGCGGCGAAGGCCCGGTTGCACCGGTCCACGTCCCGCAACAGGAACACCCGCTCCCACGGGACCCGAACGTCGTCGAACAGCACCACCGCGTCCATCTCCTCGAAGCGGCTCCCGAGCGGGTGGTCGAAGGGCGAACGTCCATAGTCGAAGGACTCGCGGCACTGGAACTTCAACCCCGGGGCGTCGCACGGCAAGGCCACCGCGAAGGCGTACGGCGCGTCCTCCTCGCCGCTCTTCAGCAGGGTGGAGGGGAAGACCATGATCTCGTCCGCGGTGGGCAGCGTGGCCAGCATCCGCGCTCCGCGCAACACGACGCCCTGGGCGTCCTCGCGGACCACCCGGCAGGCGAGGTACGGGTCGGCTTGCTGGCTGGGTCCCACGGACCGGTTGGCCTGCGGGTTGATGAGGGTGTGGGTCAGGCAGAGGTCGCCCTCCCGCACGTACTCGTAGTAGCGCCGGACGTTCTCCCCGAAGCGAGGATCCAGCTCCGCGCAGTAGTCCGCGGCGGAGGCGTACCCCACCAGGGCCCGGTTCAGGTAGTCGGGGGTGCGGCCCATGAACCCGCCCGAGTAGTCCGCCCAGCGCTTCATCATGCGGCGGGTCCGAACCAGGTCGTCCACGGTGTACGGGACGAGGAACGAAAGGCCCACGGGCTCGCCGGTAGCGGGCGAGGGGTAGGTCATCTCGTCCCGCAGGGCCGGGTCGTGCTGCAGGTCGTACAGGGCCGCCAAGCTGCGGGTCACGTTGCGGAAGGCGGGGTGCTCGGTCGGGTCTTCCACCCGTTTCCCTGCGTACCACAGCTCCCGCGGCCGGCTGCGGAGCCCCTCCAGGTACTGCGCTCCGGTCCTCGCTCCCATCTCGACCCCTCCCCGAAGGCCCACCAGCACCCTACCACCAGCTCCCGGGGTGGCGTCCAGGCGGACTAGACCCGCCCGGTGCCAGGGCTTTCCGGGACAGGCTCCCAGGCCTCCTCCGCCACCACCGGGTTCTCCAGGGTCCCGATCCCCTCCACCTCCAGCCGCATCACGTCTCCGGGGTGCACCGGTGCCACGCCGCGCGGGGTGCCGGTGAGGATCAGGTCGTCGGGCTCCAGCGTCATGATGGACGAGACGAAGGCCACCAGCTCCGGTACCCGCCACACGAGCTGGGCGGTGACACCCTCCTGCCGGAGCTCGCCGTTGACGTAGGCCCGCAGCCGCAGCCGGTGCGGGTCTGGAATCTCCCCCTCCACCACCCACGGCCCCACGGGGCCGAAGGTGTCGTATCCCTTGGCCCGCACCGGAGGCCGGTAGAAGTTGCCCACGAAGTCGCGCACCGTCACGTCGTTGGCGACGGTGTAGCCGCGGATCACCTCGTAGGCGTCCTCTGGCCGCACCCGCCGGCACCGGCGGCCGATCACCACCGCCAGCTCCACCTCCTGGTGCAGGTGGCGCACGCCCCGCGGGTACAGGACGGGAGCCCGGTGCCCCACGAGGCTGGAGGGGGGCTTGAAGAACAGCGCGGGCTCCTCAGGCGTCCGCACGCCCAGCTCGTCGGCGTGGTCTGCGAAGTTGAGCGCTACGCCCACCACCTTGGTGGGGACCACGGGCGGCAGCCAAGCCACCTCCTCCGGTGCGTACCGCCGCCCCGCGGCGTCCAGGAGCCACCCGTCCCGGAACTCGCCCTCGTGCAGCCGGCCCGCGGCCGCAAACCGTACCCGCTTCACCCGGTCCCCTCCCCCGCCGCGTCTTGCAGCAGGCCGTACTGCGCCAGGGTGTCGCGGATCCGCCGCCGGTTGCCCTCCGAGGGCAGGACGAGGGGCAGGCGGATCTCCGGGGCGATGCGGCCCATGAGGCTCAGGGCGTACTTCACGGGTCCCGGGTTGGTCTCCACGAACAGCACGTCGTTGAGGGGGAGCAGGTGGTAGTGCAGGTCCACGGCGCCCTGCACGTCGCCCGCCTGCCAGCGATCGTACAGCTGGCTGCACAGCCCGGGGACCACGTTCGCCGTGGCGCTCACGAACCCCGCCCCGCCGATGGCCAGCACCGGGTAGCACAGCAGCTCGATGCCGCTGAACAGGAGGAAGTCCCGGCCGCACGCCCACAGGACCCGGTTGGTGTGCTCGAAGTCCCGGTTGGCTTCCTTGACGCCCACCACGTTGTCGCAGTCCCGCCGCAGCCGCGCCAACGTCTCCACCTCCAGGTTCACCGCGGTCCGGCCGGGGATGTTGTACACGATGACTGGCAACCGGGTGCTGCGGGCCACGGCCCGGAAGTGCTGGTACAGCCCCTCCTGGGTCGGCCGCACGTGGTAGGGGACCACCACCAACAAGGCGTCCGCGCCCACCCGCTCCGCGAACTGCGC
>BEII01000102.1 GCA_002898935.1 bacterium HR32 | reverse complement strand
CCCGTGTACGGCGCGGCGCAGCCGCTTCCCTGCCGGGGCGGAGCTACGGGTAGATGCCTCGGGTGTGGACCGCTTCCGCCACCCGTTCGATGGCGCGCACCAGCGCCGCGGTGCGCAGGTCCACCCCACGCTCCTGGGAGACCCGCCAGACCTCGTGCACGCTGCGCGCCAGCAGCCGCTCCAGCCGCTCCCGCACCTCCTCCTCCGACCAGAAGAAGGCCTGCAGGTCCTGCACCCACTCGAAGTACGACACCACCACGCCGCCCGCGTTGGCCACCACGTCGGGCACCACGAGCACACCGCGGGCGCGGAGGAGGTCGTCCGCCTCAGGGGTGGTGGGGCCGTTGGCACCCTCCACCACCACCCGCGCGGCAACCCGGGCTGCGTTCTCCCGCGTGATCTGCCCCTCCAAGGCCGCGGGCACGAGGACGTCGCAGGGGACCTCGAGCACCTCCTGGGCCGTCAGCGGCCGGGCTCCGGGGAACCCGGCCACAGTCCCTGTGGCGCGCTTGTGCTCCACGAGGGCCTGCGGGTCCAGGCCGCGGTCGTGGTACACGCCGCCGCGGGAGTCGCTGGCGGCCACGATCACGGCTCCCATGCGGTGCAGCGCCGCCGCGGCCACGGACCCCACGTTGCCGAACCCCTGCACCGCCACCCGGGCGCCGGCCAAGGACAGGCCGGCGAGGCGCAGCGCCTCCCGCGCCACGATGGCGCAGCCAAGCCCCGTGGCCTCCTCCCGGCCCACGGAGCCGCCCACGGACACCGGCTTTCCCGTCACCACCGCGGGCACCGAGTAGCCGCGGTGCATGCTGTAGGTGTCCATGATCCACGCCATCACCTGCGCGTTCGTCCCCACGTCGGGCGCGGGGATGTCGCTCTCCGGCCCGATGAGGACGCTGATCTCCGTGGCGTAGCGCCGCGTCAGCCGCTCCAGCTCGCCCGCGCTGAGGGACTTGGGGTCGCACACCACCCCGCCCTTGGCGCCCCCGTAGGGCAAGCCGGCGATGGCACACTTCCACGTCATCCACATGGCCAGGGCCCGCACCTCGCCCAGGGTCACCGCGGGGTGGTAGCGGATGCCGCCCTTGCTGGGACCGAGCACCGTGCTGTGGTGCACCCGGTACCCGGTGAAGATCCGCACGGACCCGTCGTCCATCTTCACCGGGAAGTTCACCGTGAGCTCGCGCTTGGGATACGCGAGGAACTCGCGGATGCCCCGCTTCAGCGGGACGTGTTGCGCGGCCCGCTGGAACTGCTCCAAGGCCATCTCCCACGGGTCTTGCAAAGCCCCCGACCTCGTCTCCGTCATGCTCCAGCGCCTCCTTCCCAGATCCCGTCGAAGCCAGCATAAACCCCCGGCACGGTAGGAGTCCGTCCCACGCCGGAGACACTCAACCCCTCGGCCCCCCGGGCCGTCCATCTCTGCGGAGGACGGACGCAGGAGGTGGGATCGTGAAGCGGACGTCGGTGGTGTGGCTGGCCGCCGTGTTGGTGGCCGCGGGCGTGGCCGCCGCGGCCGCGCCGTGGGGGCAGGCAGCCCCCGCTCCCCAGGACCGGGCCGGGTGTTGGGACCCCGCGGTGCGGATCCAGTTCGAGACGGTGTTCGACCGCCACCGCACGGCTCTGCGCAGTGCCCGCAACCGTGTGGACGACGAGCGTTACGCCTTGCGCAGGCTTCTGACTTCCCCGCAGGCGACCCGAGCACAGGTGGACGCGCAGGCCACCCGGCTGGGGGAGGCCCTGGCGGCCCTGGAACGGGCCCGTGCGGCCTTCCTGTGGGATCTGCGGGAGACCTTGCCCGCGGACCGGCGGGACGTTCTCCTGCGCTGTTTCGTCCGGCGCGGGCCGGGTTGGGGCCCCCGCTGGTGGCGGTAGGCCACCGGAGGGTCTTTCGGGGACAAATCTACTAGCCCCCGGCTGTGCCCGCGGCAGGACCCTGGAGGTGCTCCCAGTCTTCGGGGGTGTCCACGTCCACGGCGGCCTCGGGGACGGGGACGAGCGCCGCCTCCTGCCGGTGCTCCTCGACCACCCGCTTCGCGCCCACATCCCCCCGCAGGGCCAGGAGCTCCGGGAACAGCCGACGCGCGAACACCGCGGGGGCTCCGACCGCGTCCCCGTAGGAGGCGGCCGCCAGCGGCGCGCCGCTCTTCCGGTAGACCTGGATCAGGGAGCACAGGTGCTCCGCGGTAACCGCAGGTTGGTCCGCCAGGACCACCAACGCCGCGGGGGCGTCTGTGACTTCCTGGAGCCCACGCCGCAAGGACGCAGCGATCCCCTCCGCGTAGTCCGGGTTCGTCACCACGAGCACAGGCAGGGAAGTGAGCTCCGAGCGCATCCGGTCGGCCTGCGGCCCCACCACCACCACCACCCGCCGGCACGCGCCGAGCGCGGCCTCGGCCGCCCTGCGCAACAGACTCTTCCCGCCCCAGGGCAGGAGGAGTTTGGGGCGTCCCATGCGGCGGCTCTCGCCCGCGGCGAGGACCACGGCGGCCACCTCGGGGTCCGGCTGGAGCGGAAGGGTCAACCGGAGGTCGCCAGTTCGTGGATCCGGCCGCGGCGGTCGCGCAGGAAACCGCCGGGCCTGCCGTTGCGGGCAGCCAGGATCTCCGCGAGCACCGCCAGCGCGATCTGCTCGGGCCCTTCGGCGCCGATGTCGAGCCCCACCGGCGCGAACAGGCGGTCTTGCTGATCGGGCCTGAGGGCAGTACCCTCGGCTGCCAGCTCCCGCAGGATCTTCTCCGTGCGGTCTCGGGGGCCCAACATCCCCAGGTAGGCGGGGAAGGGCTCCCACCGGAGGAAGGACCGCAGCAGGTCCCGGTCGTGCACGTAGTTGTGGGTCATGACGACCACGCACGTGCGCGCGTCCGGCCGCACCGCGGACGCTGCGTCCAGGAACTCGGTGCGCACGAACCCGACCGCCTCCGGAAACCGTTCCCGGTTCAAGAACTTCTCCCGCCGGTCCACCACCACGGGCCGGAACCCTACCTGGGCGGCAAGCCGGACCAGGGGGATGGCGTCGTGGCCGGCGCCGCACACCACCAGGCGCGGCGGCGGCAGGAGGGGTTCTGCGAAGAGCTCCAGTCCGTCCACCACCTCCCGCGCCGGACGACCGGATTCCAGCGCCCGCCGCCCCAGCTCCACGCCAGCGCGGTCCAAACCGACCGCACCGAGGCTCCCCTCGACCCGCCCACCGGCCTCCACCACGAGTCGGCGTCCCAGCGCGGGCGCGTCCTCCGGACCGACCACGGTGACCACCGCGAGAGGCACCTCGCCCTCCACCGCGCGCGCCAGGAAGGACTCGGCCGTGGGCTCCAGAGCGCCCACCTTCTCGAGAAGCACGTCCACCACGCCGTTGCAGCCGAGGCCCAGCCCCCACACCGCGTCGTCGTCGGCGGTGAGGTCGTAGTGGAGCCGGCGGGGCCGCCCGTCCCTCAGGACCTCCTCCGCCACCACCTGGATGTCGCCCTCCAGGCACCCACCGGAAACCGAGCCCACCTGCCGTCCGGAAGCAGCCAGGAACAGCCGCGCGCCCTCGCGCCGGTACGTGGAGCCACGCACGGCCACCACGGTGGCGAGCGCCGCGTCCTCCCCCTTCTCCCGGGCCTGTCGCAACGCCTCCAACACGTCCACGAGCTCCCGCATCGCCGCCTCCGTGGGCTCACCCCGCCCGCAGCCGCTTCCCCAGCGCGTGCTCCAACTCCCTGAGGCTGTCCGCGTTGTGCGCGGACGCGAACACGTCCACGTAAGGAAGCGCGGCCTGCATGCCGCGGGTGAGGGGCTGGTAGCCCGGGCTCCCCAGCAGCGGGTTCAGCCAAATCACCCGCGCCGCCCGTGCCCGGATCTCGTGCATGGCCCGCCGCAGCACGTCCACCTCGCCCGTGTCCCACCCGTCGCTCACGATCAGCACCACCGTCCTGCGATCCAGCAACCCGCCGTAGCGGTCGAGGAACTGCCGCAGGCTCGCACCGATCTTGGTCCCCCCGGACCAGTTCGGCACGCTGCGGCTCAGCCGGTCGAGGGCTCCGCGAAGGGAAGGGGTCCGCAGCTCCCGGGTGACCCGGGTCAGGGAGGTGCTGAACACGAAGGACTCCACCCGGCCGACTGCGCCCTGCAACGCGTACACGAACTGGATCAAGAACCGGCTGTACACGTCCATGGAACCGGAGACGTCGCAGAGGAGCACGATTCGGTGCTTGCGCACGCGCCGCCGCTGGAAGGCGAGCTCCGGGAATGCCCCGCCCCACCGCAGGTGCAGCCGGAGGGTGCGGCGCATGTCCAGGGCGTGGCTGCGCCGCGCCCGGCGCCGGCGGCGGCTCCACCGGGTGGCGATCCGGCGGGCGATGGCTACCACCAGGCGCGCGATCGCGTCCAGCTCGTCCTCGCGGAAGGTGGAGAAGTCCTTGCGGCCCAGGATCTCCAGGGGGCTGTAGCCGGGCACCTCCTGCTCGCCGTCCTCCGCCCCCTGCGCCCACCGCTGGACAGACGGCGCGCCTGCGAGGGGCTCGGCCTGGGCCTGGCTCGGAGCATCCCGGGCGTCCTGAGGCTGCTGCCGAGTAGCGCGTCCCATCCAGTACGGCTCGAACAGGGCGTCGAACACCCGCAGGTCCTCGCGGCGGTGGGGCAGGGTGCTACGCAGGGCGAGCCGGAACGCCTCCCGGTCCACCACGTCCACCGCCTGCAGTGCCCGCAGGGCGTCTGCGACCTCCGCGGGACCGCACAGCACCCCGGCGGCCCGCAACCGGCGGCCGAACTCCACGACGTGCTCGGTCAGGCTCCCGAACTCCGGGCGCATGGCCCTCCGCCGGCCTTCACCCCTTGGCCAGCCGCTCCAACCGGTCCAGGGAAGCTTCTAGCGCCTGCCCGTCCCGCTGGGCCTCCGCGATCACCGCGAGCGCCCGGTCCAGCCACGGCCCCTTCGCCACCCGCTGGTCCTCGTGGTGTTTGAACAGGCACCCCAGTGTGCGTTCCACCGCCTCTCGGTCCAGGTGGTCCCGGTGCAGCCGGATCAACGCGGCGCTCCAGTCCAGCGTCTCCGCCACCCCGGGGACCTTCTGAAGATCCAAGGCCCGCGCCGCGTGCAGGAAGGCAGCGATCTGCTCCGCCAGCCGGCGGGACACCCCGGGCACCTTGCGCAGCACGATGGCCAGCTCCTTTTCGAAGGTGGGGTAGTCGATCCACAGATACAGACAGCGCCGGCGCAGGGCGTCTGACAGCTCGCGGGTCCGGTTGCTGGTGAGCACCACGTACGGCACGTGCTGGGCCCGGATGGTGCCGATCTCCGGGATGGTGATCTGCCAGTCGCTCAACACCTCCAGGAGGAAGGCCTCGAACTCCTCGTCCACCCGGTCCACCTCGTCGATGAGCAGGACCGGCGCGCGGGGGTGGGTGATGGCCTGCAGGAGGGGACGGCGCAGGAGGAACGGCTCGGAGAAGATCGTCTGCTCCTTCTCCTCCGGGCTGCGGCCGCTCCCCTCCTCCAGGCGGATGCGGAGCATCTGCTTCTGGTAGTTCCACTCGTACAGGGCCGTGTGGACGTCCAGGCCCTCGTAGCACTGCAGCCGGATGAGGTCCGTACCGAGGGCCCGGGCCATGACCTTGGCGATCTCCGTCTTGCCGACCCCCGCGGCCCCTTCCACCAAGAGGGGCTTGTGCAGCTCGATGGAGAGGTAGATGGCGGTCGCGATCTCCCGGTCTGCGATGTAGCCCTCGTGGGCCAGCGCGGCCAGGATGGCTTCTACGTCCCCCAGGGTGGGACGGGCCTCCACGTCTCCCATGTCCGTATTCTACAAAACGCCCTGGGCGCGGACCGCCTTTCCGCCTCCCCTCAGCGGCCCGGCGGCAGCGGCTGGGGCTTGCAGCGGGGCATGAGGTCGCGCAGGCGCGCGGCCCACGCCTGGGCCAGCGCCGCAGTGGTGGTGCCGTTGGCACGGGCGTCCGCCTCGGTGACCGTGAGCAGGGTGGTGCGGCCTACCGCGATCACCCAGTCGTTCCCCTGTGGGCTGAGCCGGATGTTGGAGGCGGTGACCGCCTCCGTGGCGTACGCGCGGACGATGCGGAGCCGCACCGCCTCGCGCCGTTGGTCCACCGAGAGGCCGCCCGCGGGCACCCGGATGCGCAGCGCCACCTCGTTGCACAGGTAGATGGCCCCCACGTTGGGGTCCTCCACCTGAGCCCACGCGGCCCCCGTGGCCACGATGGAAACCGCCAGCAAGCTCAAGATCCCTCTCTTCATGCGCCACCTCCTTGGGTCAGCGTCCGAGTAAGGAACGCCAAGATCCCCTCCCCGGTTCCGTACTCAGAAGCGCGTCAGGTAGCGCTCCACCTCCCACGCGTGCACCTGGGCGACGTACTCGCGCCACTCCTGCCGCTTGGCCTTCACCAGGTCGGCCACCACGTGGGACCCGAGGGCCTCACACAGCACCTCGTCCGCGAGGAAGGCGTCCACCGCCTCGCCCAGGTTCCGCGGCAGCACCCGCACATCCAGCGCCTCCAGCTCCTCTTCCGTCATGGCGTAGATGTTGCGGTTGAGCGGAGG
>BEII01000101.1 GCA_002898935.1 bacterium HR32 | reverse complement strand
ACCATTAAAGGATCAATTTGTTACTAATCTCTCTAGAGTTAAGCTGCTCTAGTATAGAACTCACATCATCAGACTTTATTGCCTCACTTATCTCCTTACAGAAGCGCTTGCGGACCAGGGCGGCCACGAAGTCCGAGGCGGTCTTGCGCTCCACCCCCACCCGGGGGCTCAGGACGTAGTCCCCCACCGGCAGGGCTGTCTCCACCACCTCCACCCCCATTTCCCGCAGCCGCCGCGGCACCTCAGACCGCGCTTCCCGGTGATCCGCCAGCACCTTCAGCACGTGGCCCCGGTTCGCGCCGGATATGCCGGGCTCCTGCCGGCTCAGGGTAGAATGGCCGCGGAGCCGTGCGGCTGGTGGTCCTGGACGGCGCGCGCACCATCGGGGGGACGAAGATCTTCCTCCGGGAAGGGCGCGCCGGCTTTCTGCTGGACTTCGGGCTGAACTACCAGCGCTGGGGTCGGTACTTTGAGGAGTTCCTGCGCCCCCGCGCCGCCCGCGGTCTGTTCGACCTGTGGCAGCTCGGCCTGGTCCCTTCCTTCTCCGGCCTGTACCGGGAAGACCTGGTCCCTCTGGACCTTCGGGCCCCGGGCGAAGCCCCGCCGCTGGAGGTCCACGCCCTGTTCTTGAGCCACGCCCACCTGGACCACTGCGGGCTCGTGGGCGTGCTGCGTTGTGACCTCCCTCTCGTCGCCTCCGGCCTGACCCTAGCCATCCTCAAGGCTCTACAGGACACGGGGCAAGCGGAGTTCTACGGGGAACTGGCGTACTGCCGGCTGCGGAGCCCCAACGCCGCAGGCGAGTTGGAAGCGGATCCCTCCGGTGCCTCCCTCGGCCGCCCCGCACACACCGCCGACCGCGAGCCGCCTCCTGCACTCCAGCGTCTGTGGACCACCCTTCCTAAGCAGCGGAAGGCCCTCGAGCCCGCTCCGATCTCCGCGCCGCGTCCGGAGTACGCCGGCGTACGGGTCCGCGCGTACCCGGTGGACCACTCGATCCCCGGCGCGTTGGCCTTCGCGTTTGAGTGCGCCGACGGATTCGTGGTGTACACGGGCGACTTCCGGCGCCACGGCGCCGGTGCGGGGCTGCTTGACGCGATGGTCGCAGACCTCCAACGCGAACGGGTCGCGGTGCTCGTGGTGGAGGGCACCCGCTTGACCCGGGAGGTACAGCAGAACGTCACGGAGTCACAGGTGTGCGCCAACGCTAGGGCTGTCGTGGCTTCCAGCGCCGGCAAACTCGTGGTCGCCGACTTCGGGCCGCGCCACGTGGAGCGCCTGCAGACCTTCCTCCAGGTGGCAGCGGAAACCAGCCGGCAACTCGTGGTGCTGCCCAAGGACGGCTACCTGCTCGAGGCCCTCACAGCCGCGGAGCCGACCTTCTCCACCACCCTCCAGCATCCCAACCTCGCCTTCTTCACCCGGCCGCGGCTCGCCCGGGACCTCTGGTTGCGCGAGTTCACCAACCGCCACCGGGCGCGCTTCGTGGATGCCGCGGAGGTCCGGCGCGACCCCGGCCGCTACCTCCTGGCGTTCAGCTTCTTCGACCTGGTGGACCTGCTGGACGTCGAGCCCGAGGACGGCGTGTACGTCTACTCCTCCTCCGAAGCGTACGGGGAGGACAACCGGGTGGACTTCTGGAGGCTGTGGAACTGGCTCCGGCGGCTGCGGATGGAGCCTCACGGTTTCCGCTGGGAGGGAGCCGACGAGCGCGGACGGCCGGTGTTCGAGGGTGGCCTCCACGCCAGCGGCCACGTCCACCCCGGCGACCTTTTGGAGTTCATCCGTGCCGTCCGGCCCCACCACCTGGTCCCCGTCCACACAGAGAACCCTGCCTGGTTCGTAGAGAACCTCCGGGGCGAGCCGGTCCAGGTCCAGCCGCTCGAGGACGGCGGCACCCTCACGCTCAGCGCCAATTAGCCCGATACGGCGCCCCGCGGCTCACTTCACCCGCTGAGCCTCCGTCACCCGTCTGGATGCATCCAGGATCGCCAGCGAAACCAGACCCCCTTGACCGTCGTAGTCGAGGATCACCCCAAGCTCGCCCTCGTCGCCCCTCCGCCACAGGGACCCCTCGAGGAACTCCAGGCCACCCTCCACCGGTACCAGCGCCCGGAGGGCGTTCGTCGGCCCCGCCGCCTGGAGCGGCATGGCCGTCTGCACCCGGTCGAGCGTCGTGGCACCGCGCGGCAGCGGCAGATCGCTCGGAAGGGGTGGATGGGATAGATCGAAGAGACCCACGCGTGCTCAGCGCCCGGGAGGACCTATCGTCCCTCCGAACGCTTCGGCCGGCGGGCGGCCACGGCAGGCTCCACCCCCGCGGCGCGGGCCAGCTCCCGGTGGACCCGCGAGACCCGCTCCACCTGCCCCTTCGCGGGGAAGCGCTCGTAGAAGCCGTCCGCGCGGAACAGGCGCCTCAACTCCGCCCACGGCGCCAGGCGTTCCTCCCACCGCGCCACCCGGCCCTCTTCGGGCTCCGCGTCCTGCGCCGCGAGGTCCGCACACACCCGCAGCATGGCCTTCAGGGTCACCGGCCGGGTCACCATGGAGTTGGGGTTGCCCCACGCGTCGCCCCACACCCGCTCCGCGGCCCGCAGGAAGTCCCGGACGATGCCGTAGTAGTCCTCCGGCCGCGCGCCGGCCCGCTCGATCTGAGGCCAGGCGGCCCGGGTCCAGCGGTGCAGCTCGTTGAAGAGCTCCGCCTGCAGGATCCACTTCTCCTGGCGGCTGCGCCCTCCGGGCCGGTTGATCTTGTACCGGAGAGGGCTCGTGGGCTCCTCGTACAGCATGCGGGCGATCCGCGCCGCGAACTTCTTGTCGGGGGTGGCCTGCCACCACGTGACCCGCTCGTACAGTTCCACCAGGTGACTCTTGTTGATCCGAGTGGGGGTGGCGTTGATGATCACGAACATCTCCGCGGCAAAGTCCTCGCTGCGGCCGTCGAACACCACGCAGGGAACGTGGATGGTGCGTGCCTCCTCGGGCCGCTCCCGCCGGTAGAACTCCAGGGCCGCGAGCCGGTGCTGTCCGTCGATGATGAGGTACTTGCCCTCAGGCTCCTGCAGGTCGCCCACCGTCTCGTACCGGTCCAGGGGCTCGAAGCGGAGGTGCTCTGAGGTGAACAGCAGCACGGTCCCGGGGATGGGCGGCTGCTCGCCCGCGGTCTCGTAGAAGTTCACGATGTCCCGGACCTTGCGCCGGGACAACTGCCGCTGGAAGGCCCGGTCAGACCGCTCGATCCGGGCGATGAACTGCGCGATCTCGTCCCCTTCCGGCGCGGGTTCAGGAGCGATGGTCTCGCCCTCCCCGTAGAACCGGCTCATGAACCGCACCTTGGCGAGCAGGTCTTCCGCGCGGTAGGCGACGAAGTAGAAGACCCCGTCCTTCTGGCGGATCTGCGTGGCCAGCAACCCGACACCTCCCGGTCTATCTGGCTGTATTGTAGCGAACACCCGTGCGGGTCGCTAGGAGCTTGTCCCGGAACGGCCCGCCGACAGATGGACCGCGGTCCCCCAAACGTCCCCGCGGTCTAGAGCCGGAAGATGGGGCCCAGCAGGCGGCCCAACAACTTGTTCCGCGCCCGGCGGGCGATCCTGCGGGGGTTCCCTGAGGACAACACCTCGACATCGCGCAGCAGCCGCGCGAGCCGGTACAGGAGACGCACGAGCTGCCGCACACAGGTCCCCCACTCGGGGTCTTACCGCACCCCGGCGACCTCCGGCGCCGTCCGGCCCACCCGCACAGAGACCACGGAGGACACGCCGGGTTCCTCGGTGGTGACCCCGTACAGCACGTCCGCGGCTTCCATGGTGGCCTTGTTGTGGGTGATGATCACCACCTGGCTGCGCTGCGCGAGCTCCCGCAGCAGCTCGGCTACGCGGCGGGTGTTGGCGTCGTCCAGGGCCGCTTCGATCTCGTCGAACACGCAGAACGGGCTCGGGTGAGTACGGAGCAGGGCGAACACGAGGGCGAGGGCCACCAGGACCCGCTCACCCCCTGAAAGCGCCGAAAGGGACCGCACCTTCTTGCCCGGGGGCTGCGCGGTGATCTCCACCCCCACCTCCCCGGACTCGTCCCGCACGAGCTGCAGCGCCCCGCTGCCACCTCCGAACAGCCGGCGGAAGCAGTCCGCGAAGTGGTACTGCACCTCCTCGAAGGCCTCCTCGAACCGGCGGTGCAGAGCCTCCTCGAGCCGCGCGGCCAGCTGCCCCAGCAGGTCCGCCGCCTCGGCCACGTCCTCCACCTGGTGGCGCAACCGCTCGGCGCGGTGTTGCGCTTCCGCGTGCTCCTCCACGGCGCGCTGGTTCACCGGGCCCAGGGCGGACAGCAGCCCCCGCAGGCCCTCCACTTCGCCCAGGAGTTCGTCCCGGTCGAGTTTGACAGGTACGCGGGCGTCCGCCTCTTCGGCGCCCACCCCGTGCTCTTCCTCGATCCGCCGCGCGCTCGAGGAGACCTCCGCCTCTAGCTGTGCGGTCCGCACCTCGAGCCGCTGGACCTCTTCGTCGCACGCGCGGAGCGCGTCTTGCGCCTCCGCCCGCCGCGCCTCCAGCTCCAGCACCAAAGCTTCCGCGCTCTCGCGGGCCCGCCCGGCTTCCGAGACCGCGAGCCGGCCGCGCTGCAGTTGGTCCTGGACCTGTGCGGACCGGCGCCGGGCGTCCGAGGCCGCCTGTTCGAGCCGGACGAGCTCTCCCGAAGCCGCCTCCAGCTCGGCCCGCAGAGCGGCAAGGCCCGCCTCTACGGCCTCGCCTTCGGCCTCGCGTTCCGCTGCGCGCGCCGCAAGCCCCTCCCGCCGCGCGGCCACTTCTGCCAGCTCCACCCGCAGGGAGGTCACCCGATCGGAGGCCGAGGCGGAGGCTCTGGAAGCCTGTTCGGACGCGGCTCTCGCCAGCTCCAGCGCCGCCCGCGCGCTGGCGAGCTCCTCCTCGATACGGCGCAGCAGGTCTGCCTGCCTGCGGGCTTCCGCCTCCACCTCCTCGGCCTGAGCGCGCAGGTCAGCCAGCTCGAGCCGGGCCTCCTCCTCCAGGGCAGGCCGCTGCGCGAGCACCGCCTCCGCCCGCGCAAGTTCCTCTCCCAACCTGCGCGCCTGTCCGGCCCTCGCCGCCATCTCCTGCTCCCGCGCCGCTGCCTCCGCCTCCGCGGCGCTCGCCGCCTCCACCGCACCCGCCACGCGCCTGGAAAGCTCCTCGTCCAGACGAGCAGCCTCCTCCAGGGAAGCGCGCAGTGCAGCCATCTCCTGTGCCCACCCCAGAGGCCCCTGGTCGCCGTTCCGACGGCTCGCGAGCAGGGCGTCTGGAGTCAGCAGCTCCCCCGAGAGCGTCACCACCCGGCCCTCCCAGCCGAGTGCGCGGACGCGCAGGGCCGTATCGAGATCCCGAACCACCAACGTGCCGGCGAGCGCAGCCCGCACCACGGGCTCCACGAGCGGCGGACAGCGCACCAGGTCCGCCGCCCGGCCCACGACACCCTCCACCGGAGGAGGCTCGGCCGCTGCCCCGTCCACGGCGGCTGCCAGGTCCAGGAGCACGAAGGACGCACCGTGCGTCGCCACCTCGGCCAGGGCGGACCGGGCCACCTGTGCCGAGTCCGCCACCAGGGCGCACAGTCGGTCCGCCAGCGCGGCCTCCACCGCAGCCAGGTACTCGCGGTCCACGTCCAGGTAGTCCACCAGCGCCCCCCGGATTCCCAGAAGGCGACCCGGCTCCTCTCGCTGCGCGAGCAACAGGCGGCGCACGCCGGCCTCGTACCCCACCAGGTCACGCCTGGCATCTTCCAGGACCTGCAGCCGGGCCGCGTCCACCTCCCGCCGCAGCGCGAGCTGGCGGCGCGCTTCCTCCGCCTGCGCAGCCTCCACCCGCGCCTGCTGCACCCGGGCCTTGAGGTCTCCGACCTCTGACTCTACCCTGCGCACCTGCTGCTGCACCGACTGGAGCTCTGCGGCAAGCCGCGCGCGCTGGGCCTCGACCTGCGCCCGCTCCTCCGCGAGGCGCTCCAGCTGCGCTGCGAGGAACCGCTCCCGCTTGCGCAGGGCCTCCAGCCGGCCCAGTGTGGCAGTCCGGCCCGCGAGCGCCTGGGACCGCGCGTGCTCGAGCTCCAGCACTTCCGCCCGCGCGGCCTCCAAGGCTGTCTCCGCCTCCCGGGCGCGGACTTGAGCCCGCTCGAGGTCTTCCTGCGCCTGCCGCAGGCGCCCGCTGGCTTCCTCCAAGGCCAGCTCGCACGCGGCCAGCTGCTGGCGCAGCTCGGCCATTTGCTTGCGGTCTTCCTCGCGGCTCGCCTCCGCCCGCCTGAGCTGCTCGGCCAGCCGGTCCCGGATCTGGCGCGCAGCTTCCACCCGCTCGGCGGCGATGCGCGCTTCCTGCTCCACCCTCCCGGCCTCCTCCACGGCCGCCACGAGCTCTGCCTGGGCCGCGTCCAGCGCGCGGCTGGCGCGCTGGACCTCCGCGCGGGCGCCGGCAAGTTCCTGCTCCAGCCTCTCGAGTGCCTCCACAGCCCGCTGACGACGCTCGCGCGCGGCTTCCCGCTGCCCCTCCAGGCGGCGCAGGT
>BEII01000100.1 GCA_002898935.1 bacterium HR32 | reverse complement strand
CAGGTCGCGGCCGGCCTTCATCGCCACCTCGTTCCCTGCCCGCCGCAACACCACCACCTTCTCCACCGAAGGGCAGCTCTCCAGGGCCTGGTCCGCGAACTGCTTGAGGGGTACCACCTGTCCGCGCCGCCACGCGCCGTCCTGAGTCACGAGCACCTTGGCCTGCGCGTCCTGGATCCGGCCTGCCAGCGCGTCGGCGCTGAACCCGCCGAACACCACGCTGTGCGGGGCCCCGATGCGGGCGCAGGCGAGCATGGCGATGGGGAGCTCGGGCACCATCCCCATGTAGATGGTCACCCGGTCGCCCTTCTGCACCCCGAGGCTGCGCAGCACGTTACTGAACCGCTGGACCTCCCGGTGCAGGTCCAGGTACGTGAGGACCCGGCTGTCGCCCGGCTCGCCCTCCCAGACGATGGCCGCCTTCGTCCGGCGCCACGTCTGGGTGTGCCGGTCCACGCAGTTGTACGAGACGTTCAGCTGCCCGCCCACGAACCACTTGGCCCACGGGGCGTCCCACTCCAGCACCCGGTCCCACTTGCGGAACCAGGAGAGCTCCGCGTCGGCGTGCTTGGCCCAGAACGCCTCGGGGTCGCGCTCCGCCTCCTCGTACACCCCCGGGTCGCGGACGTTGGCGCGCCCGGCGAACTCGGGTGGAGGAGGGAACCGCCGCGTCTCGGTCAGGAGGGCCTCGATGGTGGCCTGGGTCTGCACGCGGTCCATACACCCGCCCCCTTTCCTCGGACCGTCTTTGAAGTGTGGGGAAAGATTCGCCCGGGCGTGCCCGCTCACCTGCTCGCCAGCTCCGACTGCAGCCTCCGCCAGGCGGCCCGGGCCTCCTCCACGGACCCCTCGTCCTCGATGGTGGTGATGTCGCCCGGGTCCCGGTCGAGGATCACCGAGCGCAGCACCCGCCGCATGATCTTGCCGCTGCGGGTCTTGGGGAGCATGGAGACGAAGTTCACCTCGCCCACCACCGCCACGGGCCCCAGCTCGCGCCGGACCACGTCCACAAGCGCCTGCCGGAGCTCAGGAGAGGGCTCGTGGCCCTGTTTCAACACCACGAAGGCGGAGATCACCTCGCCGCGGACCTCGTCGGGACGGCCCACCACCCCCGCCTCCGCCACGGCGGGGTGCTTGAGGAACGCGGTCTCCACCTCGATGGTGCCGATGCGGTGGGCCGCGATCTTGATGACCTCGTCCGCCCGGCCCGCGAACCACACATAGCCGTCCTCGTCCACCTGCGCGGCGTCGCCGCTGAAGTACACCTCGTGCCCCGGGATCCTCTGCCAGTAGTCCCGGGCGTAACGCTCCGGCTCGCCCCACAGGGTCGGGGTGAGGCTCGGGAAGGGCCGGCGCAGGACCAGGATCCCCCGCTCGCCGGCGCACGGCTCGCCCTCGGGAGTGAGTACCCCCACCTCCATGCCGGGGAGCGGGATTCCTGCGGACCCCGGCTTGATGGGGAGTTGGGCGATCCCGTAGGGGTTCCCGATCACAGGGCCCCCGGTCTCCGTCTGCCACCAGTGGTCCAGGACCGGGACGCGGTCTTCCAGCACGCGCTTCTGAAGCCACTCCCAGGCCGGCGGGTTGAGGACCTCCCCTGCGCAGACCACCCGCTCCAGGGAGGAGCGGTCGTACCGGAGCGCCGGCTCCTCGCCGTACTTCATCAGCAGCCGCACCGCGGTGGGCGAGGTGAAGATCCCGGTGACCCGCAGTTCCTCCACCATGCGCCAGGGGGTGGTGGGGTCGGGAAAGTCCAGGGCACCCTCGTACGCCACCGTGGTGCACCCCGCGAGCAGGGGTGCGTACACGATGTAGCTGTGCCCCACCACCCACCCGATGTCGGAGGTGGACCACCACACGTCCTCCGGCTTGAGGCCAAAGCACCAACGGCCCACGCTGTGGATTCCCACCTGGTAGCCGCCGTGGGTGTGCACCGCCAGCTTGGGCCGCGCGGTGGTGCCGGAGGTGGCCAGGATGTACGCGGGCTCGTTCGCCTCCATCGGTTCCACGTCGGAGGACTGCCCCTCTCCCGTGGCCAGGAACTGGTCCCACCGGAGGTCACGGCCCGGTTCGAGCGCAGCGCCATCCGCAGACCGCTCCAGGACCACCACGTGCTCGACCCCGCCCGGCACCTGGCGCAGCGCTTCGTCCACGATGCCCTTGAGGGGTACTCGGGCTCCCTTGCGGAACGTCACGTCGCTGGTGACTACGAGCTTGGAGCCGCTGGCCCGCACACGGTCCGCGAGGGCCCCGGCCCCGAACCCCGCGAACACCACCGAGTGGATGGCACCGATGCGCACGCACGCCAGCATGAGCGCGATGGCCTCGGGGCAGGTGGGCATGTACAGCGTCACCCGGTCGCCCTTGCGGACCCCCAGGCCCCGCAGGGCTGCGGCGAGCCGCCGTACCTCGTGCAGGAGCTGGCCGTAGGTCAGCACCCGGCGGTCGCCACGCTCGTTGACGTACACCAGCGCGGCCTGACCCGCGCGGCCGGCTGCCACGTGGCGGTCCAGGGCGTTGTGGCAGAGGTTGGTGACCCCGCCCTCGAACCACCGGAAGGAGACACCGTCCCGCCGGTACACCCGGTCCCACGTGCGCGCCCACGGGAGGGCGTGGGCCGCACCTGCGGAGGGACCAGCTCCGCGGACATGGGACGCGTAGCCTACTGACGCTCCTCCGCCTCCTGGGAAGCGCCCGCCACCGCGGGGACTCGCACCAGCTCGGGCAGCCGCATCCGGTCCACGAACCGCATCACCGCCTCGCCCTCGGGCTGCGTGAGGAGCGAGACCACGACCGATACCACCAGGTTCACCGCGAAGGCGATGCACCCCCACGCGATGGTGCCGACGGGCTGGCCGAACAGGTACAGGGGCGGAGCCTGGAACACGCCCACGGCCAGGACGTAGGGCAGGGCCGTGGCCATCCCCGCCACCATGCCCCACACGATCCCGTACCGGTTCAGGCGCTTCCAGAAGGTGCCGAGCACCACCGCGGGCGTGAAGCTGGCCGCGGCGAACACGAAGGCCCAGCCCACCAGCAACGCCACGTACAGGGCGAACCGCGGGTCTTGGATGGCGAGGAAGGCGAGGAAGCTGGCAGCCACGGAAAGCACCATCACCAGCACCCGGGTCATGCGGACCTCGGTCTCTTCGGAGACGTTGGGGTTGATGAAGCGGTGGTAGATGTCCCGGGTGATGCCCGTGACCATGACCATCAGCAGGCCGTCCGCGGTGCTCAAGGCTGCCGCTAGGCCGCCCACGGCCACGAAAGGCGCGATCCACCAGGCCAGGTTCCACATGTCGGGCATGCCGATGACCACGATGTCTCCGTGGAACACCAGCTCCGCAGCCTGCAGGATGCCGTCGCCGTTGGCGTCGTTGATCCGGATGAGGCCCGTGGGCAGGAACTTGGCCACCCACGGGACGGCCTGCACCTCTGCGATGGGCCGACCCCACAGCCCGCTGAAGGCGTACCGGGCCATGGCCGCGTACATGGGCGCGGTGCAGTACAGCAGCCCGATGAAGAACAGGGCCCAGCCCACGCTCAGCCGGGCCGCGGAGGCCGTGGGCGTGGTGTAGGACCGGATGAGGATGTGCGGGAGGCCGATGGTCCCCAGCATCAGCAGCAGGGCAGAGAGGATCCAGTTGAGCTGGCCCGCGGCGCCCCCGAGGGGCTTGGCGAACGGCGTGGTCCACGGGGCAAGGCCTTGCTGGGACTCACGCGACTGCAAGGCCTGGATCAGTTCTCCGTAGCCGAACCACGGAAGGGGCTTCCAGATGCCCACCAGGGTGGCCACGAGGAAGGCAGCGCCCACGTACGCTACGATGAGCACGATGTACTGGGCGAACTGGGTCCAGGTGATGCTCTTCCAGCCGCCGCTGGCCGCGTAGATCCCCATCCCGAACAGGGCTCCGAACACCCCCACCTGCGCGGGGATCCCCAGGAATCGGCTGAACACCACTCCCGCCCCCACGAGCTGCGCGGTGAGGTACGTGAGCGAGGTGATGAACAGCATGATGACCGCGATCACCCGCGCGGGCCCGTAGCCTCCGGCCCGGGTCTCCACCAGGTCCGGGACGGTCCACGTGTTGGACTTGCGCACGTACGGCGCGATGAAGAAGGCGTGGATGGTGTATCCCAAAGTCCACCCGATGATGTACGGCAGCCCGTCGTAGCCGAGGAGGGCGATAGCACCCGCCATGCTGAGGAAGCTCGCGGCGCTCATCCAGTCCGCGGCCGTGGCGGCCCCGTTGATCACCGGTGGGATCCGTCGTTCTGCCAGGTACATGGCGTGCGCGGTGGTCCCACGCGCCACGTACGCGATGGCGATGTACATGAGGATGGACCCGACGACCATCCATCCCGCGGCGACCCGCGGGCCGAAGAGGGCAGCCAGGATGAAGATGAGGACCACGTAGCCCAGGATGCTCGGGATCAGGACTCGGTAGACTTCCGGGTGTACGCGCATGGGCCTTCCTCCTCAGTGCTGTGCGCCGCTGGGCGTGGCGCCTGCCAGCCGGAGGCTCAGCTTCACGTCCTCGGGCAGCTGGTCCCAGTCCTGTACCGCCCGCGCCAGAAGTTCGCCCTCCACTCGGCTCATGACCCAGTGGTACACGAAGATCATGAGGACCCCGGCCCAGATGCTGATGAAGGCCGCGAGATACCAGGGCAGGGGCATGTTGCCGAACAGGAGGACGTTGCGCCACGCGTGCGGCGCCGGGATGTGCCACCACACCGCGATCACCGTCCACAAGACGAAGAAGACGGCCGTCACCCGGACCAGCCGCTCCCAGAACCACCGTTTGTGCCTTTCGGGAAGGTGTTCCTCAGGGTGCTCGACCGGTGCTGCCAAGCCGCATCCCCCCTTCCTGCCCGTCCGCGCGGGCCCCCGGATTTGTGCGTGGAAAGGCTCGGTTTAACCCCGCCTCACTCGTAGGCCGTCGCTGGCCTTCTGGCAAGGGTTTGCAGGTGGGCCGCGCTTCCTTGCGGGTGAAGCGTGCAGGACGCGGGGCGACCCACCGAGACCGCCGGGTGAGGGGAGAGTTCCGTCGTGCGACTGACGCGGCGAACGGTGGTTTTCCGCCGGTGAGCGGGGGAGGAGGAAGCTCCTCCTTTGGGGAACACCCTGTCGGGGTCTCTGGAGACCTCGGGTGGGGGCGTGCTGCGTATCGCGGCGGCCAGCGCGGGGCTACTGACGGTTCTCGAGACCATCGTCCTGTACTCCTTCGTGCGCGCCGACCCCTTGGTCCTCGGGCTCTGCGTGGGGCTGTTCAACGCCACCCTGGCCCTGGTGGTGGGGCGGCTCAGCGTGGCGCAGGTGGGGTTCGCCAGGGGGCGCAGAGCGCTTCCGAGCCTGCCCGAACCCCTTCCCGTCCTGCGGGACGGTCTGAACCGCGAGACTGCGAGGGAGACCGTGGAGATGCTGGCCCGGCTGGAGGGCGTACGCGCGGCCGCGGTGGCCAACCGCCACGAGGTGCTGGCGCTCGGCGGGCCCGGGGCGCGGGATTCCGCGGTGCAGGCCGCGGTGGAGGAAGTGGTGACCGCGGCGCGTAGCCAGGTGCGGCCCCAACGGCGAGCGGGCCCGGCAGGGGTTGCGGTGGGCTTCCCGCTGGCCCACCGGCAGGAGGCGTTGGGCGCCCTCGCGCTGGTGCTGGTACCCGAGGCGGGCTCGGTGGAGGAGGTCTCGCGGTCCGCGGAGCTGTTCGCGCGCTTCTTGGCCATGCAGCTGGAGCTGGCGTACATGGACCAGCAGGCCCGCCTGGCCGCAGAAGCCGAGCTGCGGGCGCTGCGGGCCCAGATCAACCCGCACTTCTTCTTCAACACCCTGAACACCATCGTGAGCTACCTGCGGGACGAGCCGGAGACGGCCCGGCGGCTGCTGCTGCGGCTGGCAGACCTGTTCCGCATGAACATGGAGCTGCAGGGCCAGATCATCCCCTTCGCGGACGAGTTCCAGTACATCCGCGACTACCTGTTCATCGAGCAGGCCCGCTTCCGGGACCGGCTGCGGGTGGTGTACGACATTGACCCTCAGGTCCTGAAGGTCGGCGTCCCTGCCCTGTCCGTCCAGCCCCTGGTGGAGAACGCAGTCCGGCACGGCATCGCGCCCAAGAACGGCCCCGGGACGGTGGAGATCCGCGCACGCCTGGACCTGTTGACCCTGCGGGTGCACGTGGTGGTGCGGGACGACGGGGTGGGGATGCCGCCGGACCGGGTCACGGACCTCCTGCGCCCGCGCGCGAACGGCGAACGCCGTCCGGGCCGGCGCGGTGTGGGGCTCGCCAACGTGACGGAGCGACTGCGCAGGCTGTACGGGGACGGCTACAGCCTGCGCATCGAGACGGTCCCGGGCCGCGGCACCACCGTGCACCTGCGGCTCCCGATGCGCTGACGTGGATCCCCTGTCCTTCGTGCGCGCCGCCCAGCCCTTTGGCCCCCTCTCGGAGGCGGCGGTGGCCAGACTCGGGGCCACGGTGGAGATCGTGTACGTTCCGCGGGGACAGCCCGTCACCTCACCGGACGCATCCCGCGACCACGTGTACCTGGTGCGCA
>BEII01000099.1 GCA_002898935.1 bacterium HR32 | reverse complement strand
GATCATCCCGTGCGGCCGTTCGAGCAGCTCTTCCACCAGACGCCTCTGCTCAGCGTGGAGGCCCAGGCGGTCGAACCCCAGAAGGACCTGCCGGGTGTTGAGCAGGCGCAGCGTCATCCGCTCGCCAAAGCTGGCCCCCACCGTAGCCACCCGGACGTCGTACTCCCGCCCGGCCAGGGAGAGCACCATGCGGCCGTCCTGAGGTCGGACGCGTTCGCCGATGTCCATGCCGGCCAGCACCTTCACCCGCGACACCAGCGTGGACGCCACCGCGTGGGGCAGCCGTAGCCGCTCCCGCAGCACGCCGTCCACGCGGAACCGTACACCCACGTCGTCGGCGCCCGGCTCGAAGTGCACGTCGGTGGCCCCGCTGCGGATGGCGTCTCCCAACACGGAGTTCAGCAGGCGCACGGCTGGCGCGTCGGCGCCCGCCTCTTCCACCGCCAGGGGCCCGCTGGAGACCGGGGACGCCTCGGGGACCATCTCCCTGGCTGCCTCCCCCGCCCTGCGCTCTGCGCCGAAGAACCGGACCAGAGCCCAGTCGAAGTCGGCCTCCGTGATGAAGAACGGACGCACCCGGCCTCCCAGGTGGGCGGCCACCACGTCCATGGCCTCCACATCTCGGGGGTCGAGCATCCCCACGACGACCTCGTCCCCGACCCGCCGCACCGGGACGACACGGTACTGGGACACCACCCACTCGGGGAGCGACCGCACGAGCGAGTCGTCGAGGGCTGTCTCCGTCAGGTTGAGGTACTCGTAGCCGCGCTGGGAGGCGAGGGCCTCGCCCAAGGCCTGCTTGGACACGTACCCACGCTCCACGAGGGTGCGGCCGAGCAGCTCGCCGGTGCGCTGCTGCTCGGCCAGCGCCGCCTCTAGCTGCTCGGGCGTCAGCAGGCCCTGCTGGACGAGGAGGGTTCCGAGCGGCGCGGCTCCCGCGCCGTCCCGCGCGTTGCCCCCCGGACGTCCTGTGTGTTCTGAGAGGAGCTTCATCGGGAGGCCGCGGAGCATCTTTGGTGCCACGGGGTTGCGAAACCGGACGCCGGGCGCGCGCTATGATGGTCCCGTCGAACACCGGATCGGGAGGTCGAGCCGTGGACCTGCAGGCCGCCTCAAGGGCCTTGATCCTCCGCGCGGCGGAGAGCCCCGCGGTGGCGGGGTTCGTGCGACGACACGGGCTGCGCCTGGGCGCGAGCCGGTTCGTGGCCGGGGTCACCGTGGACGACTGCGTGCAGGTCCTGCGGTCGCTGGAGGCACGGGGGTTCCTGACCAACACCACCCTGCTCGGCGAGCGCGTCACCAATGAGTCCGAGGTCGCACAGACCCTAGACCAGTACCTGGAACTGGTGGACCGGCTCCAGCGCGAGGGGCTGGGGACGTACCTGTCGGTGAAGCTGAGCCAGCTGGGGCTCGACCTGGGTGAGGAGCTCGCGTACCGGACGCTGCGGACGCTGGTGGACCGCGCCGCGGCACGCGGCCGGTTCGTCCGCACGGACATGGAGGAGTCGTGGCGCGTGGACGCGACCCTGCGCATCTACCGCCGGCTGCGCGCGGACGGCTACGACAACGTGGGTGTCGTCCTGCAGAGCTACCTGTACCGAAGCGCAGAGGACCTGCGGCAGCTTTTGCCCCTGCGGCCGAACGTGCGCATCGTGAAGGGCGCTTACCTGGAGTCTCCTACCGTGGCGTTCCCCCGCAAGGCGGACGTGGACCGCAACTACAAGGTGCTGGTGGAGGCGGCGTTTCTGGGTGGAGCCACGGTCGCGGTGGCCACCCACGACGAGCGGATCCACGCGCACGTCGTCGCCTTCACGCGGCAGCACGGGATCCCCCCACACGCCTTCCAGTTCCAGATGCTGTACGGGGTGCGGCCGGGGCTGCAGCAGGACCTGCTGGGCCGTGGCTACCGGGTGTTGGTGGCCACCCCCTTCGGACCCGACTGGTACCGGTACTTCATGCGTCGGCTGGCGGAGCGGCCGGCGAACGTGGGGTTCGTGCTGCGCAACCTCGTGCGCCGGTAGGGGACTCTCACGGGCTCCCTGACCGCCGCACGAACAGCGTCAAACGGACGCCGTCGAACTCCCCGAAGTACGACACCCGGTGGGTGGCCGCGAGTTGGCGGTAGACGGCTTCGAAGGCGCCCGGCGGGAAGGGGAACCCCTGCACGACCCAAACCCGCCCGGCCGCCGACGCCTCGTGCACCTGCGTCCGCACCTCCGCGAGCCCTTCGGCGGTCCACTCCGACGCGAGGCGGACGGCCACGCCACGCAGCGCGGGGACGTAGTAGTCCAGCCCGACCGACTCCCACCGCGACACGAGCACCACGTCGACAGGGCGCAGCCGGCGGGTGAGTTCCGCGGCCAGCGCCCGGCGGTCGCCCTCCCCCTCGGTCGGCTTCGCGGCGAGGGAGGCCAGCGACGCGAGCGCCAGCCCCACCACCGCGGCCCCGCAAACGACCACCGTGGCCCGCCAACCCCGCGTGAGCGGGGTTGCGCCGAGGGAGCCCACACACAATGCGAGGAGCGGGAGGGTGAACGCAAAGTAGCGCGGGTAGGCCACCATGCTCTGCTTCCACACCGAAGCCGCCAGGAGGAGCGCGGCCGGCACGAGCACCGCGCATGCCGCGAGGCGGCCCAGCGCCCGGTCTCGCTTCCAAGTGGCGGAGAACGCCGCGGCGAGCACCACCAGCACGGGGACCGCGAGGACCCCCTCGAGCCACGCCGGCGCGGACGAGAGCGAGAAGTAGCCGGCGGTGCCCAAGGTGCGTCCGCCGAACCCGACCACGTGCACGACCTGCAGCGGCAGCGTGGGCGGTAGCGCCGGCCGCCAGGGTGGGTCGAAGCGGCCGGCCTGCAGGTGGTGCAGGAGGACCGGCAGCCACGGGACGAAGGCGAGGGCGCTCACCGCCAGGGGGCCTGCCACCGACCGCAGCCCGGACAGGCGTCCCTGCCAAGCGCTGAACAGCACCAGAGAGCCTGCGAGTACAGCGCCCAGGGCGTGCGTGTACAGCAGCGCCGTCGCCGCCAGGGCGAGCTGCAGGCGCGCGCTCCTCCGGCCTTCCAACACCTGCAAAGTCGCCCGCGCGGCCAGGAGGTACGTCAGCGCGAGCAGCGCGGACCGCGTGGCCTCCACGGACACCTGCAGGAACAGCGGCGAGGCTACCAGGGCGAGCACGCCCACCGCGCCGGCACGCTCTCCGACCCGCACCCGGGCCACGGCGCGCAACACTGCGAGGCTCAAGACGGCCAGGACGGCAGAGAGGGCCCGGAGCGCCCGCTCCGAGTCGCCGAACAGCGACTTCCACGCCTTCAGCAGGGCGTAGTACAGGGGCGGGTGGGCGTCGTGGTCCTGGACGTACCGCACCACCTCTCGCCAGGGCTGCGAGGCCACCTTCCAGGCGAAGAGCTCGTCGAACCACAGGCTGCGCGCCCCCAGCACGCCCCACACGCCTGCCACCAGCAGGCCGGCCAGGATCAGCGCACGCTTCGACTCTTCCACGCTCGACATGTTCGCACACCCGGGAAGAGGGCGAGCAGACTGTGTGCCACGCCCTCCGCGCAGACGCAAGGGCTCCCGAGCGTGTTGGGAATGGCCCGCCGAACCTGCCGGTTTCCCGGTCGACGAAAGGACGGGGCGACCTCTAGTCTGGAGCCGAGAGGACCTTCCGATGGTCTTGAGCCCTGTCGTCACCGTGTTCCTGTACGCCCTCGGGACCGCTCTGTGCACAGGCCTCGGCGCGTTGCCGTTTGTCCTCGTGCGCCAAGTACCGAAGAGCTGGCTTGGGGTCATGAACGCTGCAGCCGCGGGGCTCATGCTGGCCGCCAGCTTCGGGCTGGTGTATGAAGGGACCGGCTACAGTCTGACCCGGACGGTCTTGGGCGCTGTGCTCGGCCTCGCGTTCATCGCCTGGAGCTCGCGGTCCCTCCACGAGTCACACCAGGTGACTTTGGGCAACCTCACCGGCCTGGACGCCCGCAAGGCCGTCCTGGTGGTGGGGATCATGACCCTGCACTCGTTTCCCGAGGGTGTCGGGGTCGGCGTCTCCTTCGGCGGCGGGCAGAGTCTGGGCACGTTCACCACCCTGGCCATCGCCGCGCACAACATCCCGGAGGGGCTCGCGATCAGCCTCGTGCTGGTCCCCCGCGGGGAGTCGGTGTGGCACGCCGCGGGGTGGAGTGTGTTCAGCAGCCTCCCGCAGCCCTTGATGGCCCCCGCGGCCTACCTGTTCGTCGAGACCTTCCGCGCGCACCTACCCACGGGCCTGGGGTTCGCCGCGGGCGCCATGATCTGGATGGTCTTCTCCGAGCTCGTCCCGGACGCCCTGAAGCAGTCCTCTCAAGGTGCGGTCGGGACCACCGTGACGCTGGCCGCCATGGCCATGGTGGTCTTCCAGACCCTGATCCGCGTTTAGACCCCGGTTGTCCAAGCCTGACCTGGCCGAGTGCACGAATAGTGCGAACACAGGTACGCGGTTGTCGGCGAGTTTGTACGAGGTTACTCTGCTAAGTAAGCTTAATAGCAGACATACAGGACGACGTCGTTGGCAGCGCCAGACCCTCTCGTGCACGGCCTCCGCACGGCCGTCTCGGAGCCGGGCACCTTACCCCGGTATGAGCGGCTCGCGCGACACCTGGCGCGGGAGATCCGCCAGGGCCGCCTCAAACCGGGAACGCCTCTACCACCCGAGACCGAGCTCGCCGCCCGGCTCGGGGTGAGCCGGCAGACGGTACACCAGGCCCTCGGAAAACTGGCCAGGCAGGGACTGGTGGTCCGCCGCCGGGGCGTGGGCACGTTCGTGGCCGTCCCCCAGCTGGAGCAGCCCCTCCCTGGCCTGTACAGCCTCTTCAAGAGCCTCACCGCCCAGGGCCACGCGGTGTCGAGCCGGCTGTTGGGCTTCCGACTGGCCGCAGACGAGGAGGCTTCTAGTCTGCTGGCTGGCGGTTCGTTCGAACCCGTCTACGAGCTCACGCGGCTGCGGCTGGTGGACGACGAGCCGTTCGCCTTCGAGTCCCTCTACCTTCCCCGGGAACTGGGCGGGGCACTGCCTCTGGACCGTGTGGCGCGGGAGCCCCTGTACGACCTCCTGGCCGAGTGCTGCGGCGTTACCGTCGCCCGGGCTGAAGAGACCCTCCAGCCGGTGGCGGTGGAGCCCTCCCTGGCAGCTCTGCTGAGCGTCCGGGCCGGGGATCCAGCGCTGCTCGTGGAGCGGGTGGGGTACGCGGCCTCCGACCGGCCCGTGGAGCTGCGCCGTAGCGTGATCCGCGGCGACCGGTACCGCGTCCGCGTGAAGCTTGAGGGGCCGGTCCGGGAGCCTCCGGACTCGCCCCCGGGTGAGAAGGGCGGTCTCGCGCCTTGGTGAGCCTCCTGGTCTTCGTGACCGAACTCCTCTGCGCCTCGGCGCTCGCAGGCGTCGTGGGGTCGCTCGTCGGACTCGGGGGTGGCGTGCTGATCGTGCCCTTGCTTACCCTCGGCTTCGGGATGGACGTGCGGCTGGCGGTGGGGGCCAGTCTCGTGTCGGTCATCGCCACCAGCACCGGCGCCGCGGTCGCCTACCTGCAAGACCGGCTCGTCAACCTGCGGGTGGGCGTGCTGCTCGAGCTCGCCACCGTGGCCGGCGCCCTCACAGGTGCCCTGATCGCGCCCCACGTGGGGAGTGCCACGCTGTTCCTGCTGTTCGGGGTCGCGCTGCTCCTGTCCGCGGTGCCCACCGCGGCCAAGCTCGTGGAGGAAGTCCCTCAGGACGTCCCGGAGGATCCCCTCGCAGGACGCCTCGGCCTCTCCGCCTCGTACCCCGCGGCTGAAGGGCTGGTGCCCTACCGCGTGGCGCGCGTGCCCGCGGGCCTCGGCGTCATGTACGTGGCAGGGGTGCTGTCCGGGCTTCTCGGCATCGGGTCGGGCGCCCTCAAGGTCCTGGCCATGGACACCGCCATGCGCTTGCCCATGAAGGTCTCCACCGCCACCAGCAACTTCATGATCGGCGTCACCGCCGCGGCCAGCGCGGGCGTGTACTTCTGGCGCGGAGACGTGCCGCCCTTCGTCGCAGCACCGGTGGCGCTGGGGGTACTGGCCGGGGCGAGCCTGGGCGCGCAGCTGTTGCGGCGGTCCACAAACCGGACCGTCCGCGCGGTCTTCCTGCCCGTGCTCCTGGTCGTGTCGCTGGAGATGTTGCTCCGAGGCCTGCGGGGGGTCTGAGGTGAAGGGCAGCTGGCAGCAGGCGAGGACCGTGGAGGCCCGTCTGGGCTTCCTGCTGCTCGGCGGCGTGGGGGTCGCGGCGTCGCTCCTCCTGGCGGGCCTCGCGTCCTTCCTGGCCGCCGCGGCCCGGGACGGTGCTCCGCCCGTGGCCGACCTCCTCCGCCACGGCGCCCCGCTCACGCCCGCTTCGCTGCTGCGCGGTCTTCTGCGCGGGAACCCCACGGCCCTGATCCAGGCAGGTGTTCTGGCGCTCATCCTCACGCCCGCGCTCCGGGTCGCGGCCACCGTGGTGCTGTTCGCCGCGGAGCGCGACTGGACGTTCGTGGCGGTCGCCTCAGCGGTCCTCGGCATGTTGGTCTTGGGGTTTTCGGGTGTGGGCCCGCAGCTACCCCGCTGAGCCACCGGGCGGCCTACGGTCGGACGAGG
>BEII01000098.1 GCA_002898935.1 bacterium HR32 | reverse complement strand
TTACGGGCGCCGAAACGCTCCCGCATGATCCTCGCCCACATCCGCCGGGCGGCCCGGAGTTTGGCGATCTCCTCGAAGAAGTCGTTGTGGACGTCGAAGAAGAAGCTCAACCGGGGGGCGAACTGGTCCACCTCCAGCCCGCGCTCGATCCCCGCCTGGACGTAGGCGATCCCGTCGGCGAGGGTGAAGGCCAGCTCCTGCACCGCAGTGGCCCCCGCCTCCCGGATGTGGTACCCGCTGATGGAGATGGGGTTCCACTGGGGAGTCTCCCGCACGCAGAACTCGAAGGTGTCGATCACGAGCTTCATGCTGGGCCGGGGCGGGACGATCCACTCCTTCTGGGCGATGAACTCCTTGAGGCAGTCGTTCTGGATGGTGCCCCGGAGCTTCGACCGCGGGATGCCCCGCCGGTCCGCGACCGCCACGTACATGGCGTACAGGACCGCCGCGGGCGCGTTGATGGTCATGGAGGTGCTGACCTCGTCGAGGGGGATCCCCTCGAACAGGACCTCCATGTCCGCGAGGGTGTCGATGGCCACCCCCTCCCGGCCCACCTCGCCCAGTGAGCGTGGGTGGTCGGAGTCGTAGCCCATGAGGGTGGGCATGTCGAAGGCCACCGACAGCCCCGTCTGACCTTGCTGGTGCAGGTAGTGGAAGCGTCGGTTTGTGTCCTCCGCCGTTCCAAACCCCGCGAACTGCCGCATGGTCCACAGCCGGCCCCGGTACATGGTGGCGTGGATCCCGCGGGTGTACGGGTACTCCCCGGGCCACCCGATGTCCCGCTCGAAGTCCACGTCCGCGAGGTGGTCCGGCCCGTACAGCCGTTCCACCGGCATGTCCGACAGGGTGGTGAACCGCCAGGGGCGCTCCGGCTGGCGCTCTAAGGTCTGCTGGAGGGTCGTCTCCTCCCACCGCCTGCGGGCTTCCGCCACTCCCTCGGTCCGGTCACGGGTCACGGCCATCCCCACCACCTCCCCCCCGAGCGACTTGGCTACCCGTCTCCCACCACCGCGCCTTTACCCCTGGGCCTTGAGCCGTCGGACCTCTTCGGTGAGCTTCGGCACGATCTGGAACAGGTCCCCCACGACCCCGAGACTCGCCAGCTGGAAGATGGGCGCGTTGGGGTCCTTGTTGATGGCCACGATGTACTTCGACCCCGACATGCCCGCCAGATGCTGGGGTGCCCCGGAGATGCCCACCGCGATGTACACCGTGGGGCTCACGGTCTTCCCGGTCTGTCCGATCTCGTAGTCGTGGGGGACCCAGCCGCTGTCCACCGGAGGCCGCGAAGAGCCCACGGCAGCACCCAGTTCTGCCGCCAGGGCCTCGAGGAGTGCGAAGTTCTCCGGCCCGCGCAGGCCCCGGCCGCCCGAGACGATCACGTCCGCCTCCGTCAGGGAAACCCGCTCCCGCTGCAGAGACCGCGTTTCCACCACCCGGGAGCGCGGCTCGGACACCCCCGCTTCCACCCGCTCCACCTGCGCGGCGCGCCCCTCCTGCCTTCCCGCGGGCGGGAACACCTTGGGCAGGACCACCGCCAGGTGAGGCCCGCTTCCCACGTACTCCACAATGCCCATGACCTTTCGGGTGTACATGGGACGCCGTGTCAGCAGACGGCCGTCCTCCAGCCACAAGGCTTCCACCTCGGTGACGATTCCCGCGCCTGCTCGGGCGGCAAGACGCGGCGCGCAGTCCCGGCCCCAGGCGGTGGACGGCACCATCACCAGCCATGGCGCCCGCTCCCGTACGAGCGCGCTCAAAACTTCGGTGTACCCGTCCGTGGTGTATGCGTGGAGGTGGGGGTGGTCTACGGCCACCACCGTGTCCGCACCGTACTGGCCGAAGGCCGGCCCCAAATCCAGCAGGCCGTGGCCCAGGACCACGGCCACCAGCCGCCCCTCCCGCGCGTCCGCGAGCTCCCTCCCCTTCCCCAGCAGTTCGAGGGTGATCCGCCGAGGGTTTCCGCCCGCGTGGTCTGCGACGACCCACACGTCGTTCTGCATCCTCACACCTCACAGCACCTTCGCGGTTTCCTGGAGGAACCGCACGATGACCCGCGCGGCTTCCTCCGGCGAGTCCGGGGTCACCACCTGGCCCGCCTGTCTGCGCGGGGGCGGCTCGAAGCGGGTGTAGCGGACCCGCGAAGCCTGCGCGCCCACCTCCCCGGGCTCGAGTCCGAGGTCGGCCAGCCCCAGCGTGCGGATCTCCTTCCGCTTGGCCTTCATGATGCCCGGCAAGGTAGGGTAGCGCGGTTCGTTGATGGTCCGTTCGACGGTGAACAACGCAGGGAGCGGCACCTTCACCAACTCCACCCCGCCTTCCACCTCCCGCTCCACCGTGGCGAGGCTGTCCCCGATCTGCAGCTTGGAGATGGCGGTGGCCTGCGGTAGCCCCAGGTACTCCGCGAGCGCCGCCCCCACCACCGAGGCGTTGTCGTCGGTGGCCAGCCGGCCACACAACACCAGGTCGTAGCGCAGCTGCCCGATCACGCGCGCCAGCACCCTCGCCACCGCCAGGTGGTCCGCGCCCTCCAGTGCTGGGTCGGCCACGTGCACCGCTTCGTCCGCACCCATGGCCAGGGCGGTCCGCACCGCTTCGGCGGCGCGGGGTGGGCCGACGCACACCACGGTGACGGTCCCTCCGTGCTTCTCCCGCACCCTGAGGGCCTCTTCCACCGCGTGCTCGTCGTAGTAGTTGAGGATCCAGTTGAGCCCTTGGTCGTCGATCCCACTGCCGTCGGGCCTGACCCGGATCGGCTGCTCGGTGTCGGGAACCTGCTTGACGCACACCACCACGTCCATGGGCACCTCCGACTCTCCGGGCCTCCCTCGGCTACCAAACGTTCGTTAGCCTACGACAGGAGGTTACGGGCGATCACCATCCGCTGGATCTCCGACGTCCCCTCGTAGATCTCCGTGATCTTCGCGTCCCGGAAGTAGCGCTCCACCGGGTAGTCCTTGATGTAGCCGTAGCCACCGAAGATCTGCACACCTTGGTGCGCAGCCCACATGGCGGTCTCCGACGCGAACAGCTTCGCCATGGACGCCTCCAGGGTGCACCGCTTTCCCTGGTCCCGCAGCCAGGCGGCCCGCAGCGTCAGAAGCCGCGCGGCGTCGATCCGCGTGGCCATGTCCGCGATCTTCCACTGGATGGCCTGGAACTCGGCGATGGGCCGTCCGAACTGCCTTCGCTGCTTCGCGTACCCCACACTCTCCTCGAGCGCGGCGCGCGCGATGCCCACCGCCTGGGCGGCGATCCCGATTCGCCCGCCGTCCAGGGTCGAGAGGGCCACCTTGAAGCCCTCGCCCCGCCGGCCAAGCAGGTTGTCCCGCGGCACCCGGCAGTCCTCCAGCAGGACCTCGCAGGTGGAAGACGCCAGCAGCCCCATCTTCCGCTCCACCTTGCCCACGGAGATCCCCGGGTGGTCGCGCTCCACCAGGAACGCGGAGATCCCCCGCGCGCCCGGCTCCTCCTCCGTCCGGGCGTAGACCACGAACACCCACGCCTCCCGCGCGTTGGTGACGAACGCCTTGGTGCCGTTCAGCACCCACCGGTCGCCGTCCAGCCGCGCGGTGGTCTGCAGCGAGGCCGCGTCGGACCCCGCGGAGGGCTCGGTGAGACAGTAGCAGCCCACCTCCCGCCCGGAGGCCAGCACCGGAAGGTAGCGCCGCCTCTGGTCCTCGGTGCCGTAACGCAGGATCGGGTCGCACACCAAAGAGTTGTTGACCGACATGATGGCGGCGGTGGAAGCACACGCCCGCGCCACCTCCTCCATGGCCAGGGCGTACGCCACGTTGTCCATGCCGGCGCCCCCGTACGCCTCGGGCACCATCACCCCCATGAGCCCGAGCTCCCCCAGCCCGCGGACGATTTCAGTGGGGAACCTGTGTTCGGCATCGAGCTGGCTCGCTACCGGCAGGATCTCCCGCGCCGCGAACTCCCTCGCCGTCCGCTGCACCATCCGGTGCTCTTCGCTGAGACCGAACTCCACGCACCGCCTCCCCGGTCAAGTCCGTGCCCATCGTAGCGTCTGCCTTCCAGGGCGGCAACCGGCCCGCAGGGAAAGCCCCCCGCCGCGGTGTAACGCTCCTCAGGGGGTGTCCTTGGAGCGGATTCGCTCGCAGGTGCGGACCGACAGCCCGGAGTTCCGGGAGAACTACGCCCACCACAGGGCCCTGGCGGAGGAACTGCGCCGCAGGCTCGAGCGGGTCCGCCAGGGAGGTGGGGAGGGGGCGCAGCGGCGGCAGCGGGAGCTCGGCAAGATGGCCGCCCGGGAGCGGGTCGAGCGGCTGCTAGACCCGGGCTCCCCGTTCCTGGAACTCTGCCCTCTCGCCGCTTGGGAGATGTACGACGGCGAAGCCCCGGGCGCGGGACTGGTCACGGGGATTGGCCGGGTGAGCGGTGTGGAGTGCGTCATCGTGGCCAACGACGCCACGGTCAAGGGCGGTACGTACTTCCCCATGACGGTGAAGAAGCACCTGCGGGCCCAGGAGGTGGCCCTCCAGAACCGGCTTCCCTGCATCTACCTGGTGGACTCCGGCGGCGCCTACCTCCCCCTGCAGGCGGAAGTGTTCCCGGACCGCGACCACTTCGGCCGGATCTTCTACAACCAGGCGCGGATGAGCGCCCTGGGAATCCCGCAGATCGCGGCGGTCATGGGGTCGTGCACCGCGGGAGGCGCGTACGTGCCCGCCATGAGCGACGAGGCGGTGATCGTCCGCGGCACGGGCACCATCTTCCTCGGCGGCCCGCCTCTCGTGAAGGCGGCCACGGGGGAGGACGTGACCGCGGAGGAGCTCGGGGGAGCAGACGTCCACGCCCGCCGGTCTGGCGTGGTGGACCACCTGGCGGAGTCCGACGAGCACGCCCTGCAGATCGTCCGCCAGATCGTCTCCACCCTGAACCGCCGCAAGGTGGTGGACCTGGACGTGCAGGAGCCAGAAGACCCCGCTTACGACCCGGAAGAGATCTACGGCGTCCTCCCCCGGGACCTCCGGCAGCCGTATGACGTGCGGGAGGTGATCGCGCGGATCGTGGACGGAAGCCGGTTCGCGGAGTTCAAGGCGCTGTACGGGACCACCCTGGTCTGCGGCTTCGCCCGCGTCCACGGCTTCCTGGTGGGCGTGGTGGCCAACAACGGGGTGCTGTTCGTGGACAGTGCGGAGAAGGGCGCCCACTTCATCGAGCTGTGCGGACAGCGTCGGGTGCCCATCGTGTTCCTGCAGAACATCACGGGGTTCATCGTGGGCCGGCAGTACGAGGCCGCCGGTATCGCCCGGGCGGGGGCCAAGATGGTCCACGCGGTCGCCACCAGCAACGTGCCGAAGTTCACCGTGATCGTCGGTGGGTCGTACGGGGCCGGCAACTACGCCATGTGCGGCCGGGCGTACGAACCCCGCTTCCTGTGGATGTGGCCCAACGCCCGGATCAACGTCATGGGCCCCGAGCAGGCGGCCGGCGTCCTCGTCACCGTCAAGCGCGACCAGCTGGCGCGGGAAGGGAAGCGCCTGTCAGACGAGGAAGCCGAGGCCATTGCCCGACCCATCCTGGAGAAGTACGAGCGCGAGGGGAACCCGTACTACAGCACCGCACGGTTGTGGGACGACGGTATCCTCGACCCGCCCACCACCCGCGACGTCCTCGGGCTCGCTCTATCCGCGGCCCTGAACGCCCCCGTGGAGCCCATGAAACCCGGCGTGTTCCGGATGTGAGCCGTGGCGGACGTGCTGCGGATCCACCGGGACGGGAAGCGACTGCAGCTGGTCCTCCACCGGCCGCACGTGCACAACGCGCTCAACCCGGAGCTGGTGGAGGCGCTGCGCTCGGCGGTGCAGGCGGCCGGGGAAGACCCCACGGTCCGGTACGTGGTGCTGTCCGGAGAGGGCCCGTCCTTCTGTGCAGGCGCGGACCTGGAGTGGATGCGGTCGGCCGCGGGTGCGCCGGAGGAGGAGAACCGCCAAGACGCGGCCCGCGTCTTCAGGACCCTGGAGGCCTTGGCCACGTGCCCGAAGCCGGTGGTGGCGCGGGTACACGGCGCCGTGGTGGGCGGTGGGGTGGGGCTCGTAGCGGCCTGCGACCTCGCGGTGGCCCACCCCGACGCTACCTTCCGACTCAGCGAGGTGCGGTTGGGCCTGCTTCCCGCCATGATCCTGCCGTTCTTGCTGCGAAAGGTGCACCGCGGCGCCCTCCCCTGGGCTGTGCTGACCGCGGCGCGCGTTTCGGCCCGCGAGGCGCTCGACTTGGGGTTGGTGCAGGCCGTCTCCGAGGACCCCGACGGCGTGGTCGACGCGTGGGGAGAGGACCTGGTGGCAGGAGGGCCCACCGCCCTCGCGGAGGCCAAGCGCCTGCTCCACGTGCTCCCGCAGCTCGCGTGGGAGCAGGCGCGTGAGGCCGCGGTGGACGCCATCGCCAGGGCCCGCGCGGGGCCGGAAGGGCAGGCGGGCATGCGCGCGTTCCTGGAGAAGCGGAAGCCCCCGTGGCTGGACGCGTGAAGGCCGACCGGCCGCCGTTTGCCAAGGTGTTGATCGCGAACCGCGGCGAGATCGCGGTGCGGGTCATCCGGGCGTGTCGCGAGCTCAGGGCCCGCGCCGTGGCCGTCTACTCCGAGGTGGACTCCGACAGCCCGCACGTGCTGCTCGCGGACGAGGCGGTGTGCCTGGGGCCTGCGGACCCTGCGGAGTCGTACTTGAACGTCGGGCGGATCGTGGACGCCGCGCGCCGTATGGGCGCGGAAGCGGTGCACCCCGGGTACG
>BEII01000097.1 GCA_002898935.1 bacterium HR32 | reverse complement strand
TGAGGTGGCGGCCCACGGCGGCCGCACACGGCCGGTCCTGCGGGTCCAGGAAGACGAACTCCATGCCGAGCGGCAGGCCCGCGAGGGCCAGCATCCGGCCCAGCTGGCCTGCGCCCAGTACGCCGAGCCTCACCCGTCCGCCCTCGGGTCCGGGTGCTCCAGCACCGCCTGGGTCTGCGCCGCCCGGTACCGGCGCAGGGCCTCCCGCACCTGCGGGTGCTTGTTGCCCAGGATGCTGGCCGCGAGCAGCGCCGCGTTCACCGCGCCCGCCCGTCCGATGGCCAGGGTCCCCACGGGCACCCCCGCAGGCATCTGGACGATGGACAGCAGGGAGTCCAGACCGCGCAGCGCCTGCGACTCCACCGGCACGCCCAGGACGGGCAGCACGGTCTTGGCCGCGGTCATGCCGGGAAGGTGCGCGGCACCCCCGGCACCCGCGATGATCACCTCGAGCCCCCGCGCCTCCGCGGTCCCCGCGTACTCGTACAGGAGGTCAGGAGTCCGGTGGGCGGAGACCACCCGCACCTCGTACGGGACGCCCAGCTGGTCCAGGGTGTCCGCTGCGTGGCGCAGGGTCTCCCAGTCGGACCGGGACCCCATGAGGAGGCCCACCAGAGGCTGCATCAAAGCGATTGTAGCAACGGCCGTCAGGCCGGTCTGCGCGCCCGCACGGTCACGGATCGTACCGGGGACGCCGAGCCACAGCACGAGTCCTCCGAGGCCAAGACCTCCAGCGCCTCGAAACCCGCCGCCCGCAGCGCCTCCAGGTAGTCCTGCAAAGGCAGGGCGCCGGCCACGCACGCGCTCCACGCCGCAAGATCCCCACGCACCTCGGGGGGCAGCGGCCCGGCGGCGACCACGTCCGAGACCACCAGGCGGCCGCCCGGCCGGAGCACCCTGTAGGCCTCCTGGAACGCACGCCGCTTATCCGGCACCAGATTGATAACGCAGTTGCTCACCACCACGTCCGCGGACCCATCGGCCAGGGGCAGCGACTCGAGCTCGCCGACCGAGAAGTGGACGTTCGGCACTCCCACGGTAGCCGCGTTCGACCGCGCCAGCGCCACCATCTCCGGGGTCATGTCCACCCCCAGCACCTGTCCGTGCGGTCCCACCCGTCGTGCGGCCCGCAGGGCGTCAAGGCCCGCACCGCTGCCCAGGTCGACCACGACCTCCCCGGGGCGGAGGTCCGCGTAGGACAGAGGGCTGCCGCACCCGAGCGCGGGTCCGAGTGCACCCGACAGGTCCTCCCGCGGAGAAGTCTCACAGCCGCAAGCCGACCCCAAAGCCGCCCGCGCGTAGTGGTCCCGGACCGCCTGCTTGACCTGCTCTGGCGTGCTCACCTCGCACCTCCCTGCTCAGGGTCCGTCGAAGGATCGAAGATCGTCGATACTGTCCAGCGAGCGGGCCATGGGGCGGGCCGTGTCCGGACAGGCGCCCCGCAGCTCCTCTGAGGGGTCCAGGCGCGGGTCCAGCTCGGACCGCGGCACTTCTTGGAACCCGAAGTGGCGGGCGAAGTAGCCAGAAGCGGTTTCGGTCAGAAGGTAGACGTGGCGGACACCGAGGCGGGCCGCCTCGCCCAGGGCCTGTGCGCAAAGCCGGCGGGCCAGACCCTGCCCGCGGAAGGCAGGCTCCGTCGCCACGGATCTCAGCAGGGCCACCTGGCCGTACAGCTCGAGGCCTGCGGTGGCCACCACGCGGCCGCCGTCGCACGCCACCCAGAAGGTGTGGAAGTGATCACCGACCCCGGAGGGGGTCAGGCCGCACGCCTCCAGGAGCGCCAGGGCGGACGGCAGGTCTTCTGGCCTGGCGCGGCGGACTTCCACGTTCCCACCCCCCTCCTGCGGTGCGCTACAGCAGGGTCACCAAGTGCGAAAGGAGACGCTTGAGGGGTTCCCGGCGGAGCCGGTAGTACACCCACGTCCCGCGCCGCTCGGCCTCCACGAGCCCTGCCTCGCGAAGGACCTTCAGGTGGTGGGAGACCGTGGGCTGTGCCAGCGGCAGGGCCGCCTGCAGCTCACACACGCACAGGCTGCCGTGCCGGGCCAGCAGGCGTACGAGAACCAGCCGCGCCGGTTCGCCCAGGGCCGCGTGCACCGCAGCAACGTCGCCCACCGCGTCCTCGCCCGTGCCCGCCGGACGCCCGAGGACCGGCTGGTTGGTTTGAGAGTCGGGGACGACGGGAGCGCGCCGCATGTCCCCAGGCTAGCACTGAATCGAAAATTGTCAATACATTCACAGGGCGCGGGTGGCGCCTCGGCCGAGCACCACGAGGCCCGAGGGGTCCACGTGGTACCGCCGGGCGTCCTCCTGGGCGTCGTGGCCCATGGTGGTACCGGGCTCCAGGGTGTTGAAGCGGTCCACGATGGCCCTGCGCAGGCGCACCCCGCGCCGGACGACACAGTAGTCCATGAGCACCGATTCCTCCACCTCCGCGTCCTGCTCCACGCGCACCTCGCGGCCCAGGACGGAGCGCACCACCCGTCCGCCATGGACCACGGAGCCCTCGCCCAGCAGGGAGTCGCGGACCTCGCCGTAGACCACGCGGGCGGACGGCCCCGCGTACGGCGCCCCCTTGATGGGCCACAAGTGGTTGGACAGGTCAAACCGCGGCTCGGGGCCGAGCAGGTCCATGTGAGCCTGCCAGTAGCTCCACAGGGTACCCACGTCGCGCCAGTAACCGACCTCCTCGTACGGTTTGGTCCCGGGGATCCGGTTCGTGGGGAAGTCGTAGGCGAACACCCGGTGGCCTCGGACGAGCTCGGGCAACACGCTGCGGCCGAAGTCGTGCTCGGAGTCCCGCTGGGCGTCCTCCACGAGGGCGTCCACCAGCAGCTTCGCGTTGAACAGGTAGTTGCCCATGGACGCCAGCGCGTAGCCAGGCCGGTGGGGCAAGCCGCGGGGCCGGGGAGGCTTCTCCTCGAACACCAGAACTCGGCCGTCCTCGTCCACGTCCAGTACGCCCATGCGGCTCGCCTCCTCCACGGGGACGGGCAGGGCGGCCACGGTGACGTCCGCCGCGCAGTCGCGGTGGAAGGCCACCATCTGGGAGACGTCCATGCGGTAGATGTGGTCCGCGCCGAAGACCGCGACCAGGGTCGGGCCGTAGTCCCGCACCAGGTTCAGGTTCTGGTACACGGCGTCCGCGGTGCCCCGGTACCAGGAGTCTCCCCACCGCATCTGCGGAGGGACCACCAGCACGAAGTGGTCCTCGTGCAGCCCGCTGGCCCGCCACGCGTGCCGGAGGTGGTCGATGAGGGACTGGGACTTGTACTGCACCACGATGTACAGGGAGAACACGTTGGAGTTGATCAGGTTGCTCAGGACGAAGTCCACAATCCGGTACTTGCCCCCGAAGGGTACCGCAGGCTTGCTGCGGTCCCGGGTCAGCGGGTGCAGCCGTTCGCCCCGCCCGCCCGCCAGCACGATCCCCAGCACCCGCTCCCGCCCCTTGCCCTCCCCCGCGGCCACGACCCCACCCCCTCACATGGGCCAGGCAGAGGGCGACAGCGCCTGCACCGCCACCCCTGCCTGCGCCAGCGCGTCCCGCACCCGCCTGCGCAGCTCCGCTTCCGCCTCCACCCGGTACGCCGGGCGGACCGGCACCGCCAGCCGCAGGCTCGCGCCCGCCGCAGACCACTCCACGAGCGGGTCCACCTCCACCGGCCCCGCCACCCACCCCGCGCGGTCTTCGGCCCACGCGGAGGCGCAACGGGCAAGGATCTCCGCCGCGCGGCGCAGGTCCGCGTCCGGAGGGACGGTG
The DNA here is from genome assembly GCA_002898935.1 of bacterium HR32. Classification (GTDB taxonomy): domain Bacteria; phylum Sysuimicrobiota; class Sysuimicrobiia; order Sysuimicrobiales; family Sysuimicrobiaceae; genus Tepidifontimicrobium. The sequence goes on along the minus strand of BEII01000097.1, from coordinate 3,004 downwards.
ACCACCACCACGGCCCGAAGGAACCCCCGGCTCAGGTTCGCGAACCGGGTGATCTCACCGTTCGGGATGGTCACGAGCTCACCCGTGTAGCGGCGGATCTGGGTGTGGCGGAGGGTGATCTGCTCCACGCGGCCGGTCTCGCCGCCCACCGAGATCACGTCCCCGACCTGGATGGCTCCGTCCAGCAGGAGGAAGAAGCCCGCAATGCTGTCCCGCACCAGGGTCTGGGCCCCGAATCCCACCGCGATCCCTGCGATCCCGGCACTCGCCAGCAGCGCGGTGGCGTCCACGTTGATCTGGCGGAGCACCATGACGAGGGCCACGAAGTACACCGCGTAACGGACCACGCTGTGCAGCAGGGAAGCGAGGGTCTGGGCGCGGGACATGCGGGCTTCGTAGTCCCGCACGCCCGGAGCAGGGCTCAGGGCCCGGTCCAGAGCGCGGCGGGAGAGGGTGATGGCCGCGGCCGCTGCGGCCACGATGAGGGCGACGGCGACCAGAGTGCGCAGGACCGCCACCACCGCGGCAGGCGAGGTGAGGTCGACGAGAAGGTGGCGCGCGAGGTCCATCAGATCTCGCCGCGGCTGCGCCGGACCGCCAGGTCGATGAACAGGGCCGCCGACCACCCGAACCCGGGAGCTGCCCGGGGCGGGGGCGTGCCCGTTTCCGGGTTGTAGTACTCGCGGATGTCCGCGTTGCGGGCCACCAGCTCCAGGGTACGGTCACACAGGTCCTGCGCGTGCCCTCGCTGCCCGCACCGCAACAGGCCGTCCACCAGGAGGTAGTTGACGTTCACCCACACGGGCCCGCGCCACATGCGCTCGGGGTCGTACGCGGGGTCCGAGCGGGCGACGGTGGGGACCGGGTAGGGAGTCCAGAACAGCTCCGGGTCCTGCAGCCGATCCAGCAGGCCCGCGTACACCGAGGGCGCGAGGCGCCCGGTGAGCAGGGGCAACAGGCTGACCACGGTGAGGGCCGGGATGCGCTCGTGGCCTGCCTCGGTCATCCGCTGGGCCCAGAACAGTCCCGACCGGGGGTCGTAGAGGTGGTCCACCAGCGCCTGGCTCAGACGGTCCGCCTGAGCCCGCCAGGCCGCCGCCTCTTCCGGCCGGCCCAGGACGTCGGCCATGCGGCCCAACGCCTCAGCCTGCAGGCACAGGTACGTGTTTAGGTCGGGCGACTCCACCGGCATCCCGTGGTCCCACAGCGGGCTGTCGTCCAACCCAGAGGAAAAGGGGTGGTCGTACTGGCACACGCCGTCCCCGTCGGCGTCACAGCGGTCCACCCACCAGCCTTGCCACCGCGCGAGGGGCTCGTACATCTCGTCCAGGAAGTCCACGTCGCCGGTGGCTTCGTACACCCGCCACAGGGTCCAGCCCGCCACGGGCGGCTTGGTCACCGGGGCGTCCACCGGGTAGCCCATGCGCTCCACCACGCCCTCGTCGAACACGCAGTCCGGCACCATGCCGTCCTGCCGCTGGTGGTCGAACAGGACCCGGAACTGGTCGTGGGCGAGCTGCGGGTCCACGTGCCGGTACGCCAGGGCGTGGAAGAAGGCGTCCCACTGCCACAGGCCCACGTAGTGCACTTTGGAAGGGACCATCGCCTCCCGAGTGACGTAGTACCGGCTGGCGATGAGGCCGGCCCGCATGAGGTACCAGGCGTACAGGTACGCAGGCCGCAGCTCGGGCGCCACCGCGGGCACGCGGGCGAACCACGCCCGCCATCGCTGCTCGCTGGCCTCGAACAACCCGTCGGGGTGGATGCTGCGGTCGAACCCAAGGCGCGGGGTGATGTTCAACGTGAGCAAGGGGTTGGGGTGATCGTCTGCCACCAGCAGCACGCGCCACTGGCCGTTCTGCGTGCTGCTCACCTCGTTCCGCAACAGCGGCGCGTTGGTGGTGTACGCCAGGTTGCGCACGCCCCGGGCGCGGCCGCCCCGGCGGTCCGCCCACACGCTCTCCGCGCGGACCACGAAGCGCAGGCCCCACCGGCCCGGAGGCGGTCGGAGGGCCAGCAGCTCGGGGGTGGCAAAGCACAGCTGGAAGGTCCCGGCGGCGGTCCGGAAGACCAACTTGTGCGGGTAAGCCACCAGGTCCCAGCGCAGGGGCTGGCCCTCGCCGTCTAGCAGCTCCAGCTGTTTGACGATGGGAGGCCGGACCCGGTAGCTGCCCTCCGTGTACTCCAGCTTGGGCCACCGCTCGCACACGCGGACGTACAGACGGCTGCGGTCCGGTTCCCGGAACACCAGGATCCGGCTGCCCCGATCGGTGAAAGGGACGGTGCTGGGGTCCAGGCGCTGGCTCAGCACCTCCAGGGGGTCTGCGGGTGCGCGCGCGGGCTCCACCGCCTACCCCGACGCCACCGCCGCCGCGCGCCGCGCCTGGTACTCCGGCACGGTGGCCATGGGAGGCCGCTCCGCTTCCACCACCTCCCGCTCCTCCAGGGAGAGCTGCCCAGCCTCGTGCCGGATCAGCTTGAGGGTGCGTGCCGCCGGGTCCACCAGCGGAGTGCCCAGACGGTCCTCCAGGCGGCGCGCCACCACCTGCACGATCTGGAACGCCATCAGGGACAGGCTCTGCAGCGACTGGTTGCGGTGCACCCGCTGCTCCAGATCCACCTGCCCGATGGCTCCGAGCCCGAAGCGGTTCAGCAGGTCGATGAGCATGCCCGTCTCCACGCCGTAGCCGGTGAAGAAGGGGATCTGCTCCAGCGCTTCGCGCCGGCCCGCGTACTCGCCCGCCAGCGGTTGGATGAGCCCGGAGAGCTCCGGGAAGAACAGGTTGAGCAGGGGGCGGGCCACCAGCTCGGTCACGCGGCCTCCGCCCGTCTCGTACAGCCGGTCCCCGATCTGCACGGGCCTCCGGTAGTACCCCTTGACGAACAGGATGCGTTCTTCCCGCAACAGCGGCCCCACGAGGCCGTACACGAACTTGGGGTGCATGTTGCGGATGTCTGTGTCCACCCAAACCACCAGGTCGCCCCGCAGCACGTACAGACTCTT
>BEII01000096.1 GCA_002898935.1 bacterium HR32 | reverse complement strand
TCCTCCACCCGGGCGGGGTCCAGCACCCTGCGGAGGAACTGCCCGGTGTAGGAGTGGTCCTGGGCCGCCACCTCCTCCGGCGTACCCGAGGCCACCACCCGGCCCCCCAGCTCGCCGCCCTCCGGGCCCAGGTCGATGATCCAGTCCGCGGTCTTGATCACGTCCAGGTTGTGCTCGATCACCACCACGGTGTTGCCCGCATCCACCAGCCGGTGCAGCACCTGCAGGAGGCGTTCCACGTCTGCGAAGTGCAAGCCCACGGTGGGCTCGTCCAGGATGTACAGGGTGCGCCCCGTGTCCCGCCGCGACATCTCCGCGGCCAGCTTGACCCGCTGCGCCTCCCCGCCCGAGAGGGTGGTGGCCGGCTGCCCCAGCTGGATGTACCCGAGCCCCACGTCGTGCAGGGTCTGCAGCTTGCGCCGCAGGCGGGGTACCGCGGAGAAGAAGTCCAGCGCCTCGTCCACGGTCATCTCCAGCACGTCCGCGATGGTCTTGCCCCGGTACAGCACCTGCAGCGTCTCCCGGTTGTACCGCTTCCCCTTGCAGACCTCGCAGGGCACGTAGACGTCCGGCAGGAAGTGCATTTCGATGCGCACGATCCCGTCGCCCTCGCACGCCTCGCAGCGGCCTCCCCGCACGTTGAAGGAGAACCGCCCCGGGCCGTAGCCGCGCATGCGCGCCTCGGGTGTGGCCGCGAACAGCTCCCGGATCAGGTCGAAGGTCTTGGTGTACGTGGCCGGGTTGCTCCGGGGCGTGCGGCCGATGGGCGACTGGTCGATCTCGATCACCTTGTCCAGGTGGTGCCAGCCTTCCACGAAGTCGTGGGCGCCGGGCCGCACCCGGGTACCCATCACCTTCTGCGCCAGGGCCCGGTACAGCACGTCGTCCACCAGGGTGGACTTGCCGGACCCCGACACGCCCGTCACGCACACGAACAGCCCCAGGGGGAACGCTACGTCGATCCCCTTCAGGTTGTGCTCCCGGGCACCCCGCACCACCAGCCACTTGTCCTGCGGTGGCCGCCGTCGGGGCGGGACCGGGATGCGGCGCTCCCCCGCCAGGTAGCGACCCGTGACGGACCGCTTCTCCCGGATCACGTCCTCCAGGGTGCCGGAGACCACGACCTCGCCGCCGTGCTTGCCCGCTCCGGGCCCGATGTCCACGATCCAGTCCGCGGACCGGATGGTGTCCTCGTCGTGCTCCACCACGATGATGGTGTTCCCCAGGTCCCGCAGCCGCTTGAGGGTGTCGATGAGGCGGTGGTTGTCCCGCTGGTGCAGGCCGATGCTGGGCTCGTCCAGGACGTACAGCACGCCCATGAGGCCGGAGCCGATCTGGGTGGCCAGCCGGATCCGCTGCGCCTCGCCGCCCGAGAGGGTGTTGGCCATGCGGTCCAGGGTCAGGTAGTCGAGGCCCACGTTCACGAGGAATCCCAGGCGCGAGCGGACCTCCTTGAGGATCTGGTGCGCGATGAGTTCTTCCCGCTCCGTGAGCCGCAGGCGGTCGAAGAACTCCAGGCACTGGCGGACCGTCATGGCGGTGACCTCGGCGATGGTGCGGCCGCCCACCCGCACACTCAGGCTCTCCCGCTTCAACCGGGTGCCGTGGCACTCGGGGCACGGCACGAGGCTCATGAACTTCTCGATCTCCTCCTTCACAGCCTCGGAGTCCGTCTCCTGGTAGCGGCGCTCCAGGTAGGGGATCACGCCCTCGAATTCCGTCTCGTACGAGCGCAGGACGCCGTAGCGGTTGTGGTACCGGACCCGGATGGGCCGGTCCGAGCCGTGCAGGAGGACCTTCACGAAGGACTTCGGAAGCGTACGCAGGGGTGCCTTCCAGTCCACGTTGTACGCCTGGGCCAGGGAACGCAGCAACTGGTCGAAGTACTCCGCGGTGCTGGCCGCCCACGGCACCACCGCGCCGTCCGCCAGGGACTTGTCCGGGTCCAGGACCAGCTCGGGGTCCACCTCCTGGCGGTAGCCGAGGCCCGAGCACTTGGGACACGCGCCGTAGGGGCTGTTGAAGGAGAAGATGCGCGGCTCGATCTCCGGCAGGGTGGTCCCGTGCTCCGGGCACGCGAACGCGGTGGAGAACGCCAGCAGCTCTCCCTCCCCCGCCTCCGTCTCCCGCCACACGTGCACGAGCCCCTGCCCGAGCTTGAGCGCGGTCTCCACGGAGTCGTGCAGGCGCGACCGGACCTCCGGCTTGGTCACCAGGCGGTCCACCACCACCTCGATGTCGTGCTTGCGGTTCTTGTCCAGGACGATGGACTCCGTGAGCTCGTACAGCACGCCGTCCACCCGCACCCGGGCGAACCCCTGCCGCCGCAGGTCTTCGAACAGCTGGCGGTACTCCCCCTTGCGGCCGCGCACCACCGGCCCGAGCACGTAGATCCGGCTCCCCTCGGGCAGGCTCAAGACCCGGTCCACGATCTGCTCGGGGGTCTGCCGCTGGATGGGCCGGTCGCACACCGGGCAGTGGGGTTGTCCGATCCGGGCGAACAGCAGCCGCAGGTAGTCGTAGATCTCCGTGACCGTGCCCACCGTGGACCGCGGGTTGCGGGGAGCGCCCTTCTGGTCGATGGACACCGCGGGCGACAGCCCCTCGATGGCGTCCACCTCGGGCTTCTCCATCAGCCCGAGGAACTGGCGGGCGTACGCGGACAGGCTCTCCACGTACTTCCGCTGGCCCTCCGCGTAGATGGTGTCGAAGGCCAGGGTGGACTTGCCGGACCCCGAGATCCCCGTGAACACCACGAGCCGGTCTCGCGGGATCTCCACGGTCACGTTCTTCAAGTTGTGCTCCCGGGCGCCCCGGACGACGATGCGGTCGAGCGGCATAGCCTCCCTCGTGAGCTAGGACGGTGTGGCCACGGCCACCGGTGCTTCCCGCAGGGCCTCCTCCAGCTCCAGCAGGACGGCCTCCTCGGGCTCGGCCATGAGCTCCACCTGGTTCCCGAACGGGTCCCAGCAGAAGAACCGGCGCACCCCGGGGCGCGGCGGCGCCTCCTGGATGCGGACCCCGTGGGAGCGCAACCGGGCCCGGGCGGCTTCCAGGTCGTCCACCTCGAAGCACACGTGCCGGCGGGAGGCACGCGCGTCGCCGTCGCGCTCGATGCCCACGTGGACCTCGCAGTTCGGCGTCCAGAACCAGCAGCCGCCGCGCTCCGCGAGCCCCGCCGGCTTGGGGATCTCGCGCAGGCCCAACAGCTCGCCGTAGAACCAGCGCGCCTTCGCCTCCCCGCCCGGGGGCGCCGTGATCAGGACGTGGTTCACGCGCAGCACCCTCATCCTTCCTCCCTCCCCGCCCTCACCGCTTGCGCCGAGGGCGAGCCGGCCCCGCAGGCCGTCCGCGGCGGCCCGCCGGAGCAAAGTACGGCTCGCCCAGGCCCTTCTTCAGCTCCGCGATCTGGTCCCGCAGCTTCGCGGCCTTCTCGAACTCTAGGTTGGCCGCGGCCCGCCGCATCTCCCGCTCCAGCCGGTCCACGGTGGCCTCCAGCTCCTGAGGGGTGAGCATCAGCAGCCGGGCCACGTCCCACGGCACCGTGGCACCCTGTTCCTCCACCAGGCGGACGATCTCCTCCGCGGTCAGCACCTCGCCCGAGGCGGGGCGGTAGTCTGCAGCGGGCTCCGCCACCTGCTCCAGCTCGATCAGGTCGCGCACCGGCTTCTGCACCGTCTGCGGGGTGATCCCGTGCTCCTCGTTGTAGCGGAGCTGGATCTGCCGGCGCCGGTTGGTCTCCTCGATGGCCCTACGCATGGAGTCCGTGACCTCGTCGGCGTACAGGATCACGCGCCCGGACACGTTGCGGGCCGCCCGCCCCATGGTCTGCACCAGGGCGGTCTCCGACCGCAGGTAGCCCTCCCGGTCTGCGTCCAGCACCGCCACCAGCGACACCTCGGGGAGGTCCAGTCCTTCTCGCAACAGGTTGATCCCCACCAGCACGTCGTACGTGCCGAGCCGCAGGTCCTTGAGGATCTGCACCCGCTCCAGGGTGTCGATCTCGGAGTGCAGGTAGTGGACCTTGAACCCCATCTCCTGCAGGTAGGCGGTGAGGTCCTCCGCCATCCGCTTGGTGAGGGTGGTGACCAGCGTCCGCTCCCCGCGCTCCACCTGGGCGCGGATCTCCGCCACCAGGTCGTCCACCTGGCCCCGAGCAGGCCGCACCTCCACCTGCGGGTCCACGAGCCCAGTGGGCCGCACGATCTGCTCCACCACCCGGCTGCTCACCTCCAGCTCGAAGGGACCCGGGGTCGCGGACACGAACACGCACTGGTGCACGAGCTGTTCGAACTCGTCCCACCGAAGAGGCCGGTTGTCGTAGGCGGAGGGCAGGCGGAATCCGAAGTCCACCAGGTTCTTCTTGCGGGCCCGGTCGCCTTCATGCATGCCCTTGATCTGCGGCACGGTGACGTGGGACTCGTCGATGAACAGTAGGTAGTCCCGGGGGAAGTAGTCCAGCAGGCACCCGGGCCGCTCCCCGGGCGCCCGGCCGTCCAGGTGCCGGGAGTAGTTCTCGATGCCGGGGCAGTACCCGGTCTCCCGCAGCATCTCCATGTCGTAGCGGGTCCGGAACTCCAGCCGCTGCGCCTCCAGGAGCTTGCCCTGGGCGCGGAACCACGCGGCCCGCTCCACCAGCTCCTCCTCGATGCTGCGCAGGGCCCGCTCCAGGCGTTCCTCGGTGGTCACCCAGTGCTTGGCGGGCCAGATGGCCACGACATTCTTCTCTTCGAGAACCTCGCCCGTGAGCGGGTCCAGCTCCAGGATGCGGTCCACCTCGTCACCGAACAGCTCCACCCGCACCGCCCGCTCCTCGTAGCTGGGGAAGACCTCGATGACGTCCCCCCGCACCCGGAAGCGGCCCCGGGCGAAGTCCACGTCGTTGCGCTCGTACTGGACGTCTACCAGACGCCGCAGGATCTCCTCCCGCGTGCGCCGCTCGCCCCGGCGGACCACCAGTACCACGTCCCGGTAGTCCTCCGGCCGGCCCAACCCGTAGATGCACGACACGCTGGCCACCACGATCACGTCCCGGCGCTCCATGAGGGCCTTGGTGGTGGCGTGGCGGAGCCGGTCGATCTCGTCGTTGATGCTGGCGTCCTTGGCGATGTACAGGTCCGTCTGGGGGACGTAGGCCTCCGGCTGGTAGTAGTCGTAGTACGAAACGAAGTACCGCACCGCGTTGTGGGGGAAGAACTGCCGGAACTCGCCGTACAGCTGCGCGGCCAGGGTCTTGTTGTGGGCGATGACCAGGGTGGGCTTTTGGATCCGCTCGATCACCCGAGCCATCGAGTACGTCTTCCCGGAGCCCGTCACCCCGAGGAGAGTGGTGTACCGGTGCCCCGCGCGGATGCTCTCCACCAGCTCCTCGATGGCCTTGGGCTGGTCGCCCCGCGGGGGCAGGTCGGTGACCATTCGGAACTCAGGCACGGCTGGGAACCCTCGCTGAACAGCCCATTATAGCGGCCCGGACCGCTGCCGCTCCAACTGGGGTGGCCAAGGGCGATTGTAGCACCGGAGGCGGCGGGAGGCGACCGTATGTTCGTCAGCGTCTACGCCTGGGGTCCCGGTGCTCCCATGCCGGCACCTGTTCGCCCACGCACCACAGGAAGTGGAAGATGCCCGTGGGGCCCAGGAACCGGAAGGTGCGGGAGAGGATACGGACCTTCTCCGCGTACGGCTTCGGACGCAGGTAGCCCTGCACGTAGCTCCGCACGGACCCGTGCTGCCGCCGGATCTCCTGCAGCACGCGGGCGTTCTCGATCACGGCTTGCAGCTTGCGCCGGTTCCGCACGACCCCTGGGTCTGCCAGCAGGCGCTGCACGTCGTGCCAGCCGAACCGTGCGACGGCGTCGATTCGGAAGTTGCGGAAGGCTCGACGCGTGGTCGGCCACTTGCGACGCACCACTTCCCAGCTGAAGCCTGCCTGGAACACGGACTGCGCCAGGACCTCCAGGTAGCGGTCGTCCGTGCGCGGGACCGCGCGGTGTGGGATCACGTACCCATGTTGCCGCCGCACGTCTGCCTCCCAGGATGCCGTGCGTTCCGGCAGGGCGCGTCCAACAAGTCCCCCCAGTGGCAGGAGCGCGCTGCGCCATTCACGGCCCGATCAGCGTACCGCACCAGCCCTGCCGTCGTCTTCCGAGCGATCCGGTTCAGGGGTCGGCGACGAGCTCCGCCCACAGGCGTTCGACCTGCTCCCTCGTGCGGTCCAGGTCGCCGTCGTTGTCCACCACCCAGCGGGCGCGGCCGAGTTTCTCGCGGAGCGGGCGCTGTGCCCGCAGCCTGCGCTCGGCCTCGTCCTGCGGCAGCCCGTCCCGCTCCCGCAACCGTTGCAGCTGAGTCTCGGGCGACGCGTACACCACCACCGCGGGAAGCGCTTCGAGGTCCGGGAGTGGGACGTCGAACAGCAGGGGCACGTCCAGCACCACCACGGCTTCCTGGTTCTCCGCGCGGATCTCCTCCAACCGGTGCCGGATGCGCTCCCGCACCCGCGGGTGGACGATGGCGTTGAGCCGCTCGCGGCGTTCCGGGTCCGAGAAGACCAGGCCGCCGAGCTTCTTCCGGTCCAGCTCCCCGCTCGGCAGCAGCACCTCTTCGCCGAAGGCGGCCACGATCTCCGCCAGCGCCGGCTCGCCAGGGGACACGACCTCGCGGGCCAGGACGTCCGCGTCCACCACCTCGGCTCCCAGCTCGCGGAGCATCCGCACCACGGTGCTCTTCCCGCTTGCGATACCCCCGGTGAGGGCGACCACCTTCATCGGGACGGGGCGGAGCGACTCTCCGCGAGCTCCACCAAGGCTCCGGCCT
>BEII01000095.1 GCA_002898935.1 bacterium HR32 | reverse complement strand
GCTTCAACTGCTTCGGCGACGGGCTGCGGGACGCGTTCGACCCGCGGCTCAAGCCGTGAGGGAGGAGGAGGGCCGTGGCAGAGCCCCTGCTGTCGGTTCGCAACCTCAAGACGTACTTCTACACCGACGAGGGCGTGGTGAAGGCCGTGGACGGGCTGAGCTACGACCTGTACCGGGGCCAGACGCTGGGCATCGTGGGGGAGAGCGGCAGCGGGAAGAGCGTGCACGCCCTGTCCATCATGCGCTTGGTCCCCAGCCCCCCGGGCAAGATCGTGGACGGCCAGATCCTGTTCGAGGGGCAGGACCTCCTGCGCTTGTCGGAGGAGCAGATGCGCCGGATCCGGGGGAACCGGATCGCCATGATCTTCCAAGAGCCCATGACGTCCCTCAACCCGGTGCTGACCGTGGGGGAGCAGATCGCCGAAGCGGTGATGCTGCACCAGGGGCTGGACCGGCGCGCGGCCTGGGACCGCGCGGTGGAGATGCTGGACCGGGTGAAGATCCCCTCCGCCCGGGACCGGGCGCGGGACTACCCGCACCAGTTCAGCGGGGGGATGCGGCAGCGGGTGATGATCGCCATGGCGCTGTCGTGCAACCCGGCGGTGCTGATCGCGGACGAGCCCACCACGGCCCTGGACGTGACCATCCAGGCGCAGATCCTGGACCTCATGCGGGAGCTGCAGCGGGAGTTCGGCACCGCCATCATCCTCATCACCCACAACCTCGGGGTGGTGGCGGAGATGTGCGACCAGGTGGTGGTGATGTACGCGGGCCGGCCCGTGGAGCGTACCGACGTGTACCGGGCGTTCAAGGAGCCCAAGCACCCGTACACGTGGGGGCTGCTGCACTCCGTGCCGAAGCTGTATGAGCGGGCGGAGCGGCTCATCCCCATCGAGGGGCAGCCGCCGAGCCTCATCGACCTGCCCCCGGGCTGTGCCTTCGCCCCGCGGTGTCCTTTCGCCATGGAGGTGTGCACCACCGCGGACCCCCCCGAGTACACGGTGGGGCCGGAGCACACCGCCCGGTGCTACCTGTACAGCGAGCACGCAGGCCCGGAGGACCGCCGGGCCGCGGAGCAAGCGGGGCTGCTGGCCAGCACCCGGAGCCTGTAGGAGGAAGACGATGGCGGGCGACGCGATCCTCGAGGTGCGGGACCTGGTGAAGCACTTCCCCATCACCAAGGGGTTCCTGCTGCAGCGCGCGGTGGGCGCGGTGCGGGCGGTGGACGGGGTTTCCTTCACCGTGCGCGAGGGGGAGACGTTGGGCCTGGTGGGCGAAAGCGGGTGCGGCAAGACCACTACCGGGCGGCTCATCCTGCGGCTCATGGAGCCCACCTCGGGGGAGGTGATCTTCCAGGGGCGGAACGTGTTCCGGCTGAGCCGCGAAGAGCTGCGCCGCCTGCGGCGGGACATGCAGATCATCTTCCAGGACCCGTACTCCTCCCTGAACCCCCGCATGACCGTGGGGGACATCGTGGGCGAGCCCCTGGAGATCCACCGGCTCGCCCGCGGGCGGGAGAAGGTCCGCCGGGTCCAGGAACTGCTGGAGATCGTGGGCCTGTCTCCCTACCACGTGAACCGCTACCCCCACGAGTTCAGCGGCGGGCAGCGGCAGCGGATCGGCATCGCCCGCGCGCTCGCCGTCAACCCGAAGCTGGTGATCTGCGACGAGCCCGTGTCCGCCCTGGACGTGTCCATCCAGGCGCAGGTGATCAACCTGCTGGAGGAACTCCAGCGGGAGTTCAAGCTGACCTACATCTTCATCGCCCACGACCTGTCCGTGGTGAAGCACATCTCCGACCGCATCGCGGTCATGTACCTGGGGAAGATCGTGGAGCTGGCTCCCGCGGACGAGCTGTTCGAGAACCCACAGCACCCGTACACCGAGGCGTTGCTGTCCGCCGTTCCCATCCCGGACCCGGAGGTGAAGCGGGAGCGGATCATCCTCCCGGGGGACGTGCCGAGCCCCGTGAACCCGCCGCCGGGGTGCCGCTTCCACACCCGGTGCATGTACGCGGTGGAGAGCTGCTCGAAGCAGGAGCCGCCGTTCGAGGAGGTGTCCCCGGGCCACTGGGTGGCCTGTCCCGTGCTCCCCTTCCGCCACCAGCGCAGCCGCGCCGCGGTTCTGCCCAGGGCGCGGGCTGGGGGTGCGGTGCAGGCGTAAAGGTCACAGGGCCCGCCGGGGAAAGTCCTGCCACCGACCCCGGAAGCCAAGGCAGCGGACGAACGCGAAGGTCCGGACGGCCTCGCCCCGCACCCGGAGGACGACTGGGGGTAAGGGGTACGCCTGCCGGCAGATCCAGTCGTAGGGGACTTCCGGAGGGGTGCGGGCGTCGTGCACGAGGAGCGCGTCCCTGCCCCGGAAGCGCGAGACGGGCGCCCACTGCTCGAAGGCGTGGGCCCCTGGGAGGACGACCACCGGGAGGCGTCCGCGGAGGGCGTAGGCGACCTGCGCGCCGTCCTGGTAGGTCACGGCCACCACCGGGTCTGCTGGGGACGCGAGGGCCCGGACCCGCGCGGCTGCCTGTTCCCACCCCCTTTGGTCCGCGATGACCCGCCCGTCCCAGAGGGAAGCCGCCACCAGGAGGACCCCGAGCGCACCCTGGGCCGCGCCGAACCACACTCCCACCTGCCGCCAGCGCGACCACCGGCTTTCGGTCCAAGCGCACACCGCGGGCAGGAGCAGGACTGCCAGGGGAGCGGCGTAGTGCGGCTTGAACTTGCCGACCAGGGCACCCACGGCCAGCACGGTCAGGGTGGGCAGGGCCAGCAGGGCCAGGAACCGGTCCGGCTCCGCGCGCGGGCGGAAGGCGGCCCGCAGCAACAGGACCGCCAGCACGGGTGAGAGGTACAGGCCGAGCCCCGCCGCGGACAGGAACAGGTTCCCGAGCGATCCTGAGGCCACCCACGCGGGCCGCTCCAGCACGAACCGAAAGGCCGACCAGTGGTGGAGCGCGTTCCACACCACATTCGGTGCGAACACCAGGAGGGCCAACAGGGCCGCGCCGTACGGGTGCACAGACCGGCGCATCTCCGGCCGCAGGGCCACCAGGACGACGAGCCCGGGGAGCAGGAAGGCCATGGCGTACTTGCTCATCAGCCCCAGGCCCACGCTAACCCCCACGAGCCACCACGCCCTCGGCTCCTGGAGCGCGCGCCACGCGGCCCACGCGGCGAGGCTCCAGAAGAGCAGCAGCGGCGCGTCTGGGGAGGCCAGGGCGCCTCCCAGCAGCAACAAGGGCACCGCGTGGAAGGTCAGGAGCGTGCGGCGCGCCGTGGGTACGCCGTACAGGTCACGGGCCAGCGCGTACACGACCCCCGCGGTGGCCGCGGACAGCAGAAGGGATGGCAACCGCAGGCCGAGCGGGTGGTCTCCAAAGGCCGCGGTGGCCAAGTGGAGGATGGCCGCCACCGCGGGCGGGTGGTCGAGATACCCCCAGTCCAGGTGTCGGGACCAAACCCAGTAGTACGCTTCGTCGTCCAGCACGGGCAGGGCCAGGGCGCAGAACAGCCGGGCGAGGAAGGCGGCGGACAGCCAACCCGCGAGCGCCCGCGGCGTCGGGGTCGAGGCGGCACGGGTGGAGGACGGTGCGGGCGCCTTTGTCAAGATTGTGCGGCCCACAGCCCGCGAGTATAATCCAACCCGACCGCGCGGGCCACACGGGGTGGGGATGGAACCGGGCATCACACGCGAGGCGGTCCGGGAGCTCCCGAAGGCGGAGTTGCACGTCCACCTGGAGACGTCGCTACGGCTTCGCCACCTGGCGCAGGCGCAGCACGCCCCGAGCCTCGCAGAACCCTACCTGGTGAGCGATCCACAGCGGTACGTAGGGTACGACCGCCTGCGCCGCCTCCGGTACCTGGGGCGGGCAGGGAAGGTCCCGGACCGTGTGTACACGCACGGGAACGTGGCGCAGGTGGCGTACGAGCTGCTTCGGGAAGCGGCCGCGGAAAACGTCCGGTACGTGGAGATCCGGGTCGGCGGGCGCCGTGGGTTCGCCCTCTTGGGCGTGCGGGGGATGCTGGAGGCCATCGCGGAAGGACGCGCGCGGGCGGAGGCGGAGTTCGGGGTGCGGTCCGGGACCGTGGTCACCCTGGTACGCGAACGGGGTCCGGAGCACGCCGCGGAGGTGGCTGAGATCGCGGCCAGCTGCGTGGACTGCGGTGTGGTGGGCCTGGACGTGGCGGGGGACGAGGAGAACTTCCCACCCGCGCTGTTCGTCCGCGCGTGTGAGGTAGCCCGGGAGGCAGGGCTCGGGATCACGGTGCACGCGGGGGAGTTCTCGGGCCCCGCGTCGGTGTGGACCATCATCTACCAGCTGGGTGCCACGCGGATCGGCCACGGGTTCCGGGCGGTGGAGGACCCCGAGCTGGTGGCGTACCTGCGGGAACACCGCATCGCGCTGGAGATCTGCCCCACCAGCAACCTGCGGCTCGGGCTCGTGGGGAGCTGGCGTGAGCACCCGCTGCGGGCGCTGTACGACGCCGGGGTCCGGGTGACGATCAACAGCGACGATCCGCTGCTGCTGCGGACGAACCTCACCGCGGAGATGTACACGGCCTGCCGGGAGCTGGGCTTCACCTTGGACGACCTGCGCACCATGACCCGTTACGCGGTGGAGGCCGCCTTCGACAGGAAGGCCGCGCTGGCCGCCCTCGCGGTGCCCTCGGCGCGCCCCTCGTAGCCCTGTGCCGAAAGGACCCCGTATGGGTCTCGAATTCGCTATACTGTGACCGACTGGTCGGTCACCGATGAAAGACACCGCGCCGGCGAGGCGTGCTTTGCAGAAGGACCGAACGCGCGGCCGCATCCTTGAGGCCGCACGCCAGGCCTTCGCGTCCTCCGGCTACCACCGGACGCTGGTGGACGACGTGGCCCGGGAAGCCGGGGTGTCCAAGGGCGCGGTCTACGTTCACTTCCCCAGCAAGGAGGACCTGTTCTTAGCCCTTCTGGACGACGCGGCGGGCACGCTCGCCGAGCGCGTGACCTCCGCCATCGGCGCGGCGCAGGGTGCCCGGGGCCGCGTGGGGGCCGCGTTACGCGCTGCCCTCGGTGCCTTCGAGGAGAACGAGGCCCTCACACGCCTGCTGTTGCTGGAGTCCGTGGGGCTTAGCCCCGAGGTGGAGCGCAGGCGGTGGGAGCTGCGGTGCGCGCTGGCGGCCCTCGTGCAGGGCTACCTGGACGAGGCGGTATCCGAGGGCGACATCCCCGCTCAGGACACCGCCCTGGCTGCGGCCGCCTGGCTGGGCGCGGTAAGCGAGGTGGTGCTGCGCTGGCTGCACGACCGCAACCCACCTCTCAGGGAGGCCGTGCCGGCGCTCACCGCGCTGCTTTTGCGCTCCGTGGGCTTCCCGGAGGCGTGAGCGTGCCGACGCTGGGCCTGCTCGACGCACAGCTCGTCCACCGCTTCCGCTCCCTCGCTTGCGCAGCAGCCGCGCGGGCGACCGGCGAGCCCGTCCTCGTGTGGGCCAGCGCGGGCGCTGAGATCGCCCCCTACTCCCTGCCGCGGGCGCCTGGCTGGCTTTGGCGGTCGCCCCGCACGCGCACGCAGGCCACCGCCTCAGGGGAGGCGTGGGCCAGCCAGGGGTCGGTGGAAGCGACCGAGCGAGCCTGGAGGGCCCTACTGGCCCGCTCGGTGTCCGCCGGGCCGGTGGGGCCGTTGGCCTTCTGCGGAGTAGCCTTCGACGCCACGGCTGCGCCTGCAGGGGTGTGGGCCGGATTTCCCGCCTCGATCGTGAGCGTGCCCCGGGTGCTTTGGCTGCGCGTGCGGGGCAGGCCGTACGTGGCCCTCGCTTGCGTGGCCGGGGCGACGGACTTGCTGGAGGAAGTCGAGCGGACTCTGGCGTGGGCAGAGCGCTGGCCCGCGGACGAAGCGGATGCAACACCCGTCGGCGCCCGGGTCGTGGCGGAACGCCCGTCCGCGGACGCGTGGAAGTCCTGTGTGGCCCACGCCGAAGCCTGCTGCCGCGCGGGGCCGCTCCAAAAGGTGGTCCTGGCCCGCAGCGTCGAGCTCGAGGGCGGATCCGGCCCCGCCGAGGTCGTGCGCCGGCTGCAGGCCCGCTACCCGACGTGCACCGTCTTCGCCAACGCCCGCGCGGGCGCGACCTTCCTCGGCGCCACGCCGGAGCGGCTGGCGTTTGTCCGCGGCGGACGTGTGGTCACGGAGGCGCTGGCAGGGACCGCTCCCCGTGGCAGGACGTCCGAAGAGGACGACCTCCTCCGCCGGCAGCTGGAGGCAAGCCCCAAGCAGCGCTGGGAGCACGAACTGGTGGCCGACCACGTGCGGGCGGTGCTCGAGCGGCGGTGCGTTCGGACGTGGGAAGGCCGCCGGGAGGTGCTGGCGCTTCGGAACGTACAGCACCTGCGCACGCGGTTCGCAGGGCGGCTTTCGCCTCCTGCCGACGCGGTGACCGCGGCTTTGGCCTTGCACCCGACGCCTGCGGTGGCCGGCTCACCGGTCGATCTGGCGCAGCGTTGGCTGCGGGAGCACGAGCCCCTGGACCGCGGTTGGTACGCGGGCGTGGTGGGGTGGGTGAGCGCGCAGGCCGCAGAGCTCGTGGTGGCCATCCGGTCGGCGCTGATCACGCCAGGCCGGGCGTGGGCCTTCGCGGGCTGCGGGATCGTGGCCGGTTCCGACCCGGAGGCGGAGTACGCGGAGTCCCAGGTTAAGCTCCTGCCCCTGCTGGAGGCGATGGGCGCGGAGGGCCTGTGAGGCGTCCGGAGAACGCAGCGTACGCCTTCTGCGGAGCGCTCGTGGACGAGCTCGTGCGCGGTGGGGTGCGGCACCTCTGCCTGTGCCCGGGCTCGCGTTCC
>BEII01000094.1 GCA_002898935.1 bacterium HR32 | reverse complement strand
GCCCACGTCCAGGACGGTGCGCTGGACCTTGCGGTGGAGGTGGAGGGGCTGCCGGTGCGGCCTTGGGCGGACTACCTGCTCCCAAACCCGCGGTGGCGGGGTCTTGGGGGACGGGTCAGCGGTCGCTTCCACCTGTACGGCAGCGCCTCCCGGCTCCAGGTGCGGGCTGCGGCCCAGCTGGCAGAAGCTGCGGTGCAGCTGGTCCGCGAGGGGATCACGGTGCAGGGCGTGCGCGGCGCCGTGGAGGTGGACGGGCCGCTGGTGTCCTTGCGGAGGCTGCGGGCGAGGGTGCGCGGCTCGGAATTCCTGGTCCAGGGTCAGGTCCGGCTCGCAGGGTCTGGCGCGGTGGCTCTGGAGGTGGAAGCGCAGGGCGCAGATCTCTCGTTGCTCCGGCGGCTGCTGCCGTCGGTGCAGGTCGCGCCGCGCGGGCGCCTGGCCGGTCGGGTGCGGATCCTGGGGCCGCTGGACGCCCTGCGCGTGGAGGGGAACGTCCGGACGCCCCTGCTGGACCTGGGCGGGCTGCGTTTCGCGGACGTGCGTGGCCGGCTGCGCTACGGCAGCGGGTTGCTCTCCCTGAGCGAGGCCTCCGCGCGACTGTCCGGCGGGGGTTTGCGCGGAGACGTACTTGTCGCGCTGTCCTCCGAACCCCGCTTCCTCGCCGTCGGGGAGTTCGCGCAGGTGCCCAGCGAGGTGGCCCACGCCCTGGGACTCGAGCTTCCGCTCCGGGCACGGCTCTCCGGCGCGGTGGTGGCCGCAGGCAGACCCGACGAGCCCGAGGCTTCCGGCGTGGTGAAGGCCACGGCCGGGTCCGTGCGGGGTCACCGCGTGGACGCTGTGGAGGCCGTCTTCCACTACGAGCAGGGCACCTTGAGGTTACCGGCGGCCCGCGCCCGGCTGGAGGACGCGTCCGTGTGGGCTTGGGGGCGGGTCGACGGCACCTCGCTGCACCTGGACGTGCTGGCGCGTTCCCTGCCCGTAGAAGACCTTCTCCGGGCTGCCGGGCTGCGCGTGGAGGCCAGCGGGTCGCTGGCCGCCGCGGGCAGGCTCGGCGGGACGATCCGGTCGCCGACGTTTGCCGGTAGTGTCCTGTGGGAATCCGGGCGGGCTGGCCCGCTGGTGTTTGAGAGTGCCACCGCGGACGTCCTGGCCTCGGGCGGCCGTCTGGAGGTCCGGCGTCTAGGTCTTTTGGACGGTCCGGCGGTGTACCGGGGATTCGTGGCGTTGGAAGGCCAGACGCTGCGTGCGCACGTGTCGGTGTCGGGCGCCCGTGCGTAGAGGTTGCTGACCCTCGCAGGCGTTGACCTCCCCGTGACGGGCGAGGTCCACGGAGGGCTGGACGTACACGGCACCACCCGCCACCCCCAGATCACCGGGCGGGCCGCCGTCCTGCAGGGGCGCGCAGGCTCGCTTGCGGTGGACGGAGCACAGGCCCGGTTCGCGTGGACCCCCGAGCTGCTCGAGCTCCAGGAAATTCAAGTACACTCCGACGCCTTACGGCTCCGCGCCCAGGGCACGGTGGATCGCCGGGGCCTGCTGCGGCTGCAAGGCGAGGTAGACCCGCTAGTTCTCGAGGAGCTCGCGGCGCTGCGGAACCCGTACCTGCGGCTCGCGGGGAACGTCCGGCTCCGGGGCGAGGTGACGGGCACGGTCCAACAGCCCCGGGTGGAGGTGGAGGTAGACGGTGCCCGCGTACGGGTCAACGGACAGCGGTTCGATCACGTTAGCGGCCGGGTGGTTTGGACGGAGGGGGCCCTCGTGGCCGAGCCGGTGCAGTTGGAGCTCGGCCGGTCCGCCTACACCCTGGAGGGGCGTCTCGAGCTGCATCCCACGCCCACCGCGGACCTCGCGCTGGACCTCCGCGACGCGCAGGTGCAGACCCTGCTGGCCGTGGCCGGCGTCTTCCTGGACGCGGACGGCCGGCTGTCCGGACGGCTGCGGCTGACTGGACCCCTCTCGAACCCCAGGGCCGACTTGGACGTTTCCTTAGTAGACGGCCGGTACCAACGGTACCCGATCCCCTCCGGCTCCGGACGGCTCGCTCTGGAGGACGGACGCGTGGAGCTGCGCGAGATGGAGCTCGTGGCACAGCAGGGAAGGATCCGCGCCCAGGGGTTTGTGGATCTGCGGGGCCAGAGCGAGGTGGAGGTGGGCGGCGTGGGCCTGGAGGCGGAAGCGCTGCGCCAAGCTCTGCGCCTCCGTCCGCGGCTTTCGGGGGCCGTGGACTTCACCGTGCAGTTCAGCGGCACCCTGCAGGACCCCACGGTGGGTCTTGCGCTGGAGGCGCGGGGCTTGGGGGTGGGCGAAGGCGGCGTGGACCGTCTGACCGCGCAGGCCTTCTACCGCTCCGGCTACCTGGAGCTGGAGCAGATGCTGGTGGAGGAGGCCGGGCACCGCCTGCGGGCGCGCGGCCGACTCCCCTTGGACCCCCGGAGCTTCAGCCCAGACCCGGCGAGGCCTGTGGAGTTGGAGGTGTCCACGGACCGGGCCGACCTCGGGATCCTGGACCTTCTGTTGCCTGCCGTCCGGTCCGCGCAGGGGCCGTTTGAGGCCCGCGTGCGCGTGGGAGGGACCGTGGCCGCACCCGTGCTCGAAGGCTTCGTGAGGGCGGAGGGAGGGCGCGTGCAGCTCGCCGGCCTGGGGCCCGCGCTGGAGGGTGTGTCCGTGGACCTCACGTTCGACCAGGAGCGGGCGCGGCTGCGCCGCTTCCGCGCCGAGGTGGGCGGCGGTGTGGTGGAGGCGGTGGGCGAGGCGACCTTTGAGAACCTACGGCCGCAGCGCTACGCGTTGGAGGTGTCTGCGTCCCGGGCGCGCTTGGAGGTCCCCCCGTACTTCCGGGGACAGGTGGACGGCCGCCTGGTCCTGCGGGGGACGCTACAGCGGGCGGAGGTTTCTGGCCGCCTCGGGCTGTCCGCGGGTGACCTGGTCGTGGCGGTACCCCCGCCTGGGGCAGGGGGAGGGCAGGGAGGTTTCCCCGTAGCGCTGGACGTGGACGTGCGGGCCGGCGAGGGACTGCACGTAGTGGCGGGTCCTGTGCGGCTCGCGGTGAGCGGGGCCGTACACGTGGGCGGCACGGCAGCCCGGCCCGCGCTGTCGGGGATCGTGACGGGGGGGGGCGAGTACCGTGCCTTCGGCACCACCTTCGTGGTGGAGGAGGGCACCGCGGTCTTCCAGGAGTTCCGCGGCGTGGAGCCCCTCGTGAGCGCGCGCGCCCGCACCCGGGTGGCGGACGTCACGGTGTTCGTCCACGTGGCCGGGACTCCCGGGCAGATGCAGGTGAGCCTCTCCAGCGACCCTGAGCTGCCCCACGAGCGGATCGTCCAGCTGCTGGCAGCCCAGGCGGGCATCCAGCAGGCGCTGGCGGGCGACGTGGAGGCGCTGCTGCGTCAGCAGCTGGCCCGCTTCCTGCTGGGTGAGTTCGAGGTCCGGCTGCGTCAGCTGCTGGGCCTTTCGGAGCTCAGGATCGAGTACGACTTCGAGCAGCCGCTGCGGCTGCGGCTCGGACGCTTCCTGGTGGAGAACCTGTACCTCACGCTCACCACAGTCTTCGACACCCAGACCCGGTTCCTGTGGGCCCTGGAGTACCGGTTTGCGCGGCACTACGCGCTGGTGTTCAGCCACGACACCCTGGGCGTGTGGATGGTCCTCTTGCGGGCGAGCTTCACCTGGTGACCGAGGAGGGGCAGCTCGGTGTTCGACGAGTACGTGCGGGAGCTGCGGCGGGTACAGACCTTGAAGCCTGCGGAGGAGCGGAGGCTTTGGGAGCGGTACAAGCGGGCCGGGGATCGCCGGGCGCGGGCGCGCCTCATCGAGGCGTACCAGCCCCTGGTGTTCAAGATCGTGATGGGCCTGCGCCTACCCCCCGCGGTGCTCATGGACATGATCCAGGAGGGCACCGTGGGGCTCATCGAGGCGGTGGAACGCTTCGAGCCCGACCGGGGGTTCCGGTTCTCCACCTACGCCACCCACCGCATCCGCGGCTCGGTGCTCAACGCGTTGCGCAAGGAACGGGTGTTGGCGGGCTCCCTGGAGGCGGAGACCTCAGACGCTCCCTCTTCCACCCTTGCCCGGCTGGAGGACACCAGCGCGGAGGAGGCGCTGGGTGCGGTGGAGGACGCCGTCCTCGCGGAGCGGCTCCGGGCGGAGGCCCAACAGCTGCCGCAGCGGGAGCGCGCGGTGCTGCAGGTCTTCTACTTCGGCCAGGTCCGGCCCGCGCTGGCTGCACGCCGTCTCGGGGTGAGCCTTTCGCACCTGTACAGGCTCCACCAGCAGGCCCTGGCGCGCCTTCGGCAGCGGGTGGCGGACGCTCCGGCCGACGGCCCCACCGACCGGGGCCGGGTGAAGGGGTCCCACGTCCCCGGATACTAAGTGTGCGCGGGCCGAGGTCGGGCCCGCCCCCGGTACCGGGGACCGTGCAAGCGGCAGGGAAGGACCCGCGGAGAGTCGGGTGCCCGGAGGACGGGTCGCTTCGCACATCGAAGGAGCCCAGGGCTGGTTGGCCCGTGCCGCGCACGACTGGCGGCGAGGAGAAAGAGGCCGCACGCTGGCGCACCTGTCCCTGGCCGAAGCCGAGGTCCGGTTGGCCCTCCGGCTGGCCGAGGCCGAACCCTTGCCGAATCGGTGGCGGCGTTCCCGGACCGTGGCCGTGGTGGCCGCGGCACTGGCGGCGGCCACCGTGCTCGGGGCCGGGGTGCGCTGGCCCGGAGGCTCTGTCGAAGACCGCGTGCCCTCTCAGGCCGCGGCGGCCACGGTGTCCCTGGGCTACGTGCCCGGTGCGCTCCTGGGGCTTGTGGCACCCGCGCGGGAGACCCTGACCGCGCGGCCGTGGGCGGCACCGGCCGTGCACGACGAGACCGTCTGGCTCCACCGGCTGTTTGAGGACGTGGGAGCCCCGACCCCGGGCCCGGCCCTGTGGCCGGAGGACGCGCTGCCGCCGCCCTGAGGCGGGGGAGAGCAGGCGGCCCAGGCCAGTAGGGTTCCGCAGCCGCGGTGCGGGTTCGCGTGCAGGAAACGAGGAGGTTTGCGTGACGGTCCTTCGGGCTTGTGCGTGGTTCCTCGTAGCGCTGTGCGTGGCCAACGTGTGGTCAGGGGTGGGCGGCGCGCAGCCTGCTCCGACCCCAACCCCTTCCCCCTCCCCCACACCTGCAGCCACGCCGTCCCCGACCCCACAGCCGCCGGTGCGCATCCGCGACATCGTGGTGCGGGGCACTCAGAACGTCTCGCCGGAAGTCGTCTACGGCGCCATCGGCTCCCGGGCCGGCGAGCTGCTGGACTCCGACCGCGTGCGGCAGGACGTGGAACAGATTCTCGCCACGGGCCTGTTCGCGGACGTGGTGGTCCGGGTGCAGACCACGGAGGAGGGGGCCCAGCTCATCTTCATCGTGGTGGAGAACCCTGTGGTGCGCCGCGTGGAGATCACGGGCAACACCGTGGTCCCCACGGACGAACTGCGCGCGGCCCTCGGGGTGCGGGAAGGCGGGGTGCTGAACACCGTGGACCTGCGGGCCGGCGCCCGCGCCATGGAGAAGCTGTACCAGGACCGGGGTTACGTGCTCGTGCGGGTGGCGGACGTGGAGATGGCGGAGGACGGGACCCTGCGGCTGGTGGTGCGGGAGGGGGTGCTGGAGCGGGTGGAGCTGCGCGGGCTGGCCCGCACGCGGCCGGAGTTCGTTCGGCGACTGATCACCGTCCGGCAGGGCGAAGTGTTCAACCTCCAGCGGGTGAACCGGGACCTGCAGGAGCTGTTCGACACGGGCTTGTTCGAGAACGTGCGGGCGCAGCCGCAACCCGGCAGTGACCCCGACAAGGTGCTGCTGGTGGTGGAGTTCCAGGAGCGTTCCAGCCGGGAGTTCGGATTCGGACTGGGCTACAGCCCGCAGCAGGGCATCCTCGGGAGCGCGCAGTTCACCGAGCGGAACCTGCACGGCATGGGTCGGACGCTGGTGTTGTCCTACCAGCGGAACGTGAGCTCGCTGGTGGGCGGCATCACCAACACCCTGCTGAGCGCCCAGCCCGCGGAGAACCTGGTGATCCAGTACCGCGACCCCTGGTTCGGCGGCCGCGGCCAGACCCTGGCCCTGGAGCTGCACGACACCAACCAGCTGGTGAACGACGTGACGTTGGGCGTCCAGTACTTCATGGCCCTGGAGGGGGGCTCGGGCGTGTTGTCCCGACGGCTGTCCAACGAGCTCACCGGGGCGCTGACCCTGCGCACGGAGCGCACCAACTTCACCGTGGTGCAGGGGACCTCCCCGGTCCCCCTGACCCCCGGGCTGGTGCACGCCCTGCGCCTGGAGGGCTTCTACGACCTGCGGGACGACCCGCGAAACCCGCGGCGGGGGCTGCGGACCTCCGCGTCGGTGGAGTACGGCTTCCGCCTGCTCGGGGCGGACTTCGAGTTCTTCAAGTACCAGGCGGAGTACGTGCACTACTTCCCCCTGGGCGAAGGCAGTCTCGTGGGCCGGGTACGCGCTTCGGCGTCCTCTGGGCTCCTGCCCATCCAGGAGCAGTACACCCTGGGAGGCCAGAACAGCGTGCGGGGTCTACCGACCCTGGCCTTCCGCGGCAACAGCGCCCTGGTGGCCAGCCTGGAGTACCGGATGCCCCTGTCGGCCCTGTTCCCCGACCTGCGGGACATCTCCGCGGTGGTGTTCGCGGACGCGGGAGGGGTCTCCGCGTCCGGCTTCGGGTTCGTGGACACGGTGCAGTTCAGCTACGGGGTGGGGGTACTGGTGAACTCGCCCATCGGGCCGATCCGGATCGACTACGCCATCGGGCCGGCCGGACAGACGCAGACGTGGCTGTACTTCGGCCACCCGTTCTGATGTGGTAGGATGCCGTGGATCCCGGTGG